>NZ_DSDD01000102.1:0-20114 GCF_011048875.1 Rhodovulum sp. | reverse complement strand
TGGCTTCAGTCGCGCGCCCGGCGCGCGGCTGCCAGGGCGCCGAGCCCGGTCAGCAGCAAGAGCGCCCCCGCCGGAAGCGGAACCGGCGCCACGGTGATGTTGCTGAACTCGAACGAGCCGCCGTCCATATAGGCCGAGAACCGGACCGCGTCGAAGGTGATTCCCGAGAAGGAGACATGAACGGCGCCTTGCCCCGGTTGCTTGACGATCTCGAATTCTTCGAACGAGAGAAAATGCGCGCCCCAGAAGTTGCCCACGACCGCGTCGCCCAGCAGGAACTCGACATGATTTGTCTCGTCGGCCGAGCCCCAGAGCAGCGACATCGACGACACCGGCCCCGCAAAGCGCAGTACCGCCTCGTTCGGCTCGTCCTGCGGACCATCGGTGGGCGCGAAGACCGTCCAGAAGGGCGTCGTCTCCCAGCCGGGCGGCCCCAGATCGGCGACGTCCTTGCCGGAATAGGTGGCCTCGACGTCGTAGACACCGGCATAAAAAGGCGAGCAGGCGGAGCGGCAGGGATCAAGATCTTTGCCAGGGCCATTGTCGATGCCGAACTTCGCATTCGGAAGCTGTGCTATCGTGTCATGTTCCGTGTCATCTTTCTGCCACTCGGCCCCTTCAGGCGGTTCGACACTGCGCGCGCGGAAATCCTCGCTTCCCCAAGCGTCGGACCCGACAGCAGAAACCGTCACCTTGAGTTCGCCGAAGGACAGCGTAGATGCCTCGGCCAGCGCGCCAAATCCGATTGTGGCCAGCACGACGGGGATGGAAAAGAAATTCTTCACGGGAGCCTCCAGATCTCGAAATTGCACAGCGAAATTTGATAATTATGGTAGCATGGTGACAAATTCGTGGCAATTCGGATTGAACGGTAATCGTTTCAAGTTTTAAACAGTTGCATTTCTAATACAGAAACTACCGGTCCGTCGCGCCCCCCGGCTAAAGGGCGAGACGAAAACGGATGAAGCCGCCCGGTGCGTCGCCTGCGGGTTCGAGTCTCAACGCGGTCATCTGGTCCAGATAGCGCATCGCCCGCGGACCGGTGTCGAACAACACGGTCGTGCCGGGCAAGGGCGCGAGGCGCCAGTTGTTGTCGGCCGTCGGGTCGATGGTGCCCTGTTCGGCGATATAGCGCACCAGGACGTCGCGGTTGGTGTCCGGCGCCTCGAGGATGATGGTGTCGCCCCTGGCCCCCGGAAACTCGCCACCCCCGCCCGCGCGATAGCTGTTGGTCGCGATCACGAACTCCATGTCGTCGGTCACCGGACGCCCCTGCCAGGCAAGGTCCAGGATCCGCCAGGAATCGGGGGCGATCAGCTTGCCCCTGGCATCGAAACGCGGGGGCTGGCTGAGGTCGATCTGGTAGGTGACACCGTCGATCACGTCGAAATGGTAGCTGGGGAAATCCGGGTTCAGCAGCATCTGGTTCCGTCCGCCCGGCTCGATCCGGTTGAACAGGCCCGCCGAGCGTTCCAGCCATCCGCGCAGATCGGCCCCGCTGATGCGCACCGCGCGCAGCCTGTTCGGGAACAGGTAGAGATCGGCCACATGCTTGATCGCGATCTCGCCCGCAGGGACGTCGGTATAGTGGTCCGGCCCCGCGCGACCGCCCGCCTTGAGCGGGGCCGCGGCCGACAGCAGCGGAACCTTCTCGTGCGGGGTGCCCTTCAGCATCTCGGCGACATACCACATCTGCGCATTCGCGACGAGTTGCACCGAGGGATCGTCGGCCACCAGCGCGAAATAGCTGAACAGCGGCGACGAGGTCCATCCCACCGCGCGACGGATGTAGCGCAAGGTGGCGCGGTGCTCCGTGGCGACGGCATCGAGCACGTTGCGCTCGCTTTTGACCAGCGGCGTCACCGAGTGATCGTCGTTGCGGCGCGAGATCGGGCGCAGCGTGCTTTCATGCCCGACGATCCGCCACCCGCCCTCGGCCCATTCCAGCAACAGGTCGATCACGCCCAGATGCGAGCCCCAGAACCCGCCCATCACCGCCGGCTTTCCGTGGATCGTGCCCTTGTCGGCGTCCACGCCCGCGATCGTCTCGAAGCCGGGGCCGGGAAACAGCAGATGCTGATGGCCGGCCATGACCACGTCCAGACCCTCGACCGCGGCAAGCGGCACGGTCGCATTTTCCTGCCCCGCGACATGGCCCGGCTCGCCGATGCCCGAATGGTTCAGCGCGATCACGATATCCGCGCCCTGGGCCTTGATCTCCGGCACCCAGGCGCGGGCCGTCTCGACGATGTCGCGCACGACCACCTTGCCCTCCAGGTGGCGGCGGTCCCAGGTCATCACCTGGGGCGGGGTGAAGCCGATCACGCCCACGCGGATCGGATGCGCCATGCCCTCCCCGTCGGTCAGCATCCGTTCCAGCACGACAAAGGGCGCCACCAGCGTCGTGTCCTCGGTCGGCCGCGCGCCGAGCGAGCGCACGATATTGGCCGAGATCACCGGGAACTCGGCCCCCGCGATCGAGCGCATGGCGAAATCGAGCCCGTAGTTGAATTCGTGATTGCCCAGTGTCGAGGCGTCGAAGCCGACCGTGTTCATCGCCTGGATGATCGGGTGCATGTCGCCGTCCTGCATGCCCCGTTCATAGGCGATGTAATCGCCCATCGGATTGCCCTGCAGGAAATCGCCATTGTCGAACAGCATCGAATTCGTCGCCTCGGCGCGGATACCCGCGATATGCGCGGCGGTGCGCGCCAGGCCCACCGTGTCGACAGGCCGATCGGTATAGTAGTCGTAGGGATAGATATGGACGTGCAGATCCGTCGTCCCCATCAGGCGCAGATGGGCCTGCCGGGCCTCTGCCCGTCTGGAGAAGGAATGCGGCGCGCTCAACGTCTCTTTCCGCAGCGACGCCGGCCTGGATGGCCCGGCAGTTGAGGTTGTTTCCCGACCGTCCGACACGGGACGTCCCCGACGTGATCCGCCGACGAAGGACCGTTACGTCTTGTCACCATTTGACACCACATCCCTGGGGAGTTCAAGGGGTGGCATTGCTATCGTTTAGGGCGAGCACCCTTTCCTTGCCGGATCGGGCATGGCAAGCCGGGCGAAGGCCGGAACCGGGAGGCGGGAGATGCGTCTGGCAGAGCAGGTGACATTCGGGGGCGGCGGTCTGGACCGCGCCGCGGCGCTGCGCATGGACGCCGCCGCGCTGGCCGGGCTGCGCGCCGCCCCGCAGGCGCGCGCATTGCCGCTGTGGCAGGGCAAGCCGCTGGTCGGCCCGGACGGTCTGGGCTGGATCGCGCCGGATCATCCGGTCCTTGGCGCGACGGGCGGAGAGACCGTCTTCCTGGGCCTGGCCGGGGGCGCGGCACGCCTTGCGGTGGACTTGGCGGACTGGGTGCCGGCCGAGATGCCCGACACGCTGGGCGCGTTTCTCGACCCTTCGGAACAACGCCATCCCGGCCTGCCCGAGACCCATGCCTTTACCGAGTTGCGGCGCGTGATGACCCGGCTGACGCCGCTCGACGCGGAACTGGCCGCCACGGCGCGGGCGGTGCTGGGCTGGCATGCCACGCACCGGTTCTGCGCCCGCTGCGGCGCCGAGAGCCGGGCCGTCCAGGCAGGCTGGCAGCGCGCCTGCCCGGCCTGCGGCGCCACCCATTTCCCGCGCACCGATCCCGTGGTCATCATGCTGATAACCCATGGCAATTCCGTGCTGCTGGGGCGCGGGCCGGGCTGGCCCGAGGGCATGTTCTCGCTGCTGGCCGGGTTCGTCGAGCCGGGCGAGACCGTCGAGGCCGCGGTGCGCCGCGAGGTGGCCGAGGAGGCCGGGATCGCGGTGGCCGAGGTCGGTTACCTGGCCAGCCAGCCCTGGCCCTTCCCCGCCTCGCTGATGATCGGCTGCCATGGCCGCGCCACCGCCCGCGAGATCACGCTCGACCCCGTGGAACTGGAGGCGGCGTGCTGGGTCAGCCGCGAGGAATTGCTGGCATCCCTGGCGGGCGAGCGCGAGGACATCCTGCCCGCGCGCAAGGGCGCCATCGCGCATCACATCCTACGATCGTGGCTTGCAGACCGGCTGGATTGACACGACAACGAAACGGGGCTCCGGAGGTGCAATGAAGTTCTCGACGCGTGAGGATATCGGTCTTCCCATCGAGGAAGTCTTTGCCGTCATCACGGATTTCGAGCGGCTGGAACGGGCCGCGCTGCGCCGCGGCGCCGAGATCACGCGACTGGACACGCTGGCGGCGCCGGGGCCGGGCATGACATGGGCGGGTCAGTTCACCTTTCGCGGCGCGCCCCGGTCGGCGCGCTCGGAACTGACCCGGTTCCTGCCGCCCGAGACCCTGGTCGTCCAGACCACCGTCAGCGGCCTGTCCAGCATCGGCGCCGTCGATCTGGTTCGACTGGCCCCGGCACGGACCCGGCTGGCTGTCGTCATCGAGCTGCATCCCCAGACCATACAGGCGCGGCTGCTGCTTCAGACGATCCGCCTGGCCAAGGGGCGCATGACGGAGCGGTTCAGGACCGGCGTCGCGCGCCTTGCCCGCGACATCGAGGCGGGCCGGTTTCACCGCGTCTGACCCGCCCGACAGCGCCCTAGTGGCGCTTGCGGTCCGCCGGGTAAACGCCGAGGATTTCCAGCCTGGTGGTGAAATAGTCCAGTTCCTCGAGCGCCAGCCTGACATTCGGATCCTCGGGATGGCCCTCGATATCGGCGTAGAACTGGGTCGCGGTGAACGAGCCGTCGACCATGTAGCTTTCCAGCTTGGTCATGTTCACCCCGTTGGTGGCAAAGCCCCCCATCGCCTTGTAGAGCGCAGCCGGGATGTTGCGGACCTGGAAGACGAAGGTCGTCATCATCCCCAGATCGCCGCGCCGCGACCGGTCGGGTTCGCGCGCCATCAGCAGGAAGCGGGTGGTGTTCTTGTCGTGATCCTCGATATGGCGGGCGAGGATGTCCAGCCCGTAGATCTCGGCCGCCAGATCGCCGGCAAGGGCCGCCAGCGTGCGGTCCCCGGTCTGGGCGACATGGCGCGCGGAGCCGGCCGTATCCGCCGCGGTCACCCGGTGGATGCCATGGGCGCGCAGGAAGTCGCGGCACTGGCCCAGAAGGACCGTGTGGCTCATCGCGTGGGTGATCCCGTCCAGCCGCGCGCCGGGCACGCCCAGAAGGTTGATATGCACCCGCACAAAGGCCTCGTCGACGATATGCAGGCCGGAATCGGGCAGGAGCTGGTGAATGTCGGCCACCCGCCCGTAGGTCGAGTTCTCGACCGGCAGCATCGCCAGATCCGCCGCGCCGCTGCGGGCCGCGTCGATCACGTCCTCGAAGGTGCGGCAGGGCACGGCCTCCATCTCGGGGCGGGCGTCATGGCAGGCCTGGTGCGAATAGGCGCCGGGCTCTCCCTGAAAGGCGATGCGTCGGGTCATGCGGCGGCCGCTCCTCGTTCGGTTCCGGGGGATGTTCCGAGGGTTGATAAACCTTGCAATACGCAAGTTGAAGCGCTTAGGAAGGGATCGGGGAAAAGGGAAAATCGCGATGTCGGCCTTGATTGGCGTGCTGAAATCCGCGGTCGCACTGTGCCTTGCGCTGGCTACTTCTATGTGATGAATTTGGCTGCGGGCGCGCTTTACACCCAACGGGGCCTCGAACAGCCGGCCTATGTCATCCTTGCCGACGACGCCCCCGCCGAGGCCGCGACCGAAGCGCCCAGCTTCGAAGAACTGCTGGCCAATGCCAGTGCCGCCAGTGGCGAGCGCCTGTTCCGCGAATGCCAGGCCTGCCACCGGATCGAGGAAGGCGTTCACGGCGTCGGCCCCTCGCTTTACGGGGTCGTGGGCCGCGATGTGGCCAGTTTCGACGATTTCCGCTATTCCGCCGCGTTCTCGGCGATCGAGGGCGTCTGGATGCCGGAGCGGATCGACGCCCTGATCACCAATCCCCAAGGCTTTGCCCGCGGCACCGCGATGACCTATGCCGGGATGCGCCGGGCCAGCGACCGGGCGGATGTCATCGCCTATCTGCAAAGCCTCGGCATGTAGATCCCCGCGAAAGGCGGCGGGCGCTCAACGCCCGTGCCCCTGGCCGGTCTCGTCGTCATCCTCGTCATCACTGCCGGGCAGGTTGAAGAAGCTGTCCGCGTCGGGCAGGTCCTTGTCCTCGTCTTCGTCGTCATGGCGCGTCAGCGAGAAGGTTTCCAGACCCGAGATCGCCGTGGGCAGGCGCGGCTCGGGCGCCATGTCGAGCGACTGCTCGGTCGAGACCAGCTTGCGCCGCTCATCATCCGACATCAGCCCGCCTTCGGCGGCCTTTTTCCGCGCCGCCTTGTGCACGGCGGCGTCCAGTTCGCTCTGCCGACACAGCCCCAGCGCCACCGGGTCGATCGGCTGGATGTTCGAGATGTTCCAGTGCGTGCGCTCGCGAATCGCCTGGATCGTCGGCTTGGTGGTGCCGACCAGCTTGGCGATCTGGCTGTCGGCCAGTTCGGGATGGAACTTGACCAGCCACAGGATCGCCGCCGGACGATCCTGCCGCTTGGACAGCGGCGTATAGCGCGGGCCGCGGCGCTTTTCCTCGCCGACCGCGGCGGGGTTGAACTTGAGCCGCAGCTTGTAGAGCGGATCCTTCTCGCCCCTTTCGATCTCGACGGGGTCAAGCTGGTTGTTGGCGATCGGGTCAAATCCCTTGACGCCCGCGGCCACGTCGCCATCGGCGATCCCCTGAACCTCCAGCTCGTGCATGCCGCAGAAATCGGCGATCTGCTTGAATGTCAGCGTCGTGTTGTCTACCAGCCAGACAGCGGTGCCTTTTGCCATGATCGGCTTGTTCATGGGTTCAACTCCTCTCGAACAAACAACGGGCTCCCCAGCCGGGAAAACGGCTGCGCCGCTCTGGCGCCGATCCTCGTTTTCGGGGAGGTTGGGCGACTGTATAGTAGGCTGCGGGCCGGGAGAAAAGAGAAAATGCGCTGGCTTGTCCTGTTGATCCTGGCCGCCACGCTTGCCCGCGCAGAGGGTGAAGCCGCAGGCCATTTCGATTATTACGTGTTGTCGCTGAGCTGGTCTCCGACCTGGTGCGCGCTGGAAGGCGATGCGCGCGGCAGCCCGCAATGCGCAGAGGGTGCGGATCGCGGCTGGGTGCTGCACGGCCTCTGGCCGCAATACGAGCAGGGCTGGCCCAGCTATTGCGCCACCTCCGCATCCAATCCCTCGCGGGCCGAGACCCGCGCGATGGCGGATATCATGGGCAGTTCCGGGGCCGCCTGGCACCAGTGGAACAAGCATGGGCGCTGCTCGGGACTGGCGCCCGGCGACTATTTCGACCTGTCCCGGCGGGCCTATATGGCGGTGAACCTGCCCGAGGCGTTCCGCAAGTTGCCGGAGAATCTGCGCCTGCCCGCCGGCGTGGTCGAGGAGAGCTTTCTTCAGGCCAATCCGGCATGGCAGCCCGACATGCTGACGATCACCTGCAAGGAGGGCCGCATCCGGGAGGCGCGGCTTTGCCTGACGCGCGACCTGAAGCCCCGGCTATGCGGCGCCGACGTGGTCGAGGATTGCAACCTGCGCGATGCGCTGATGGACCGGGTCCGGTAGACTACGGCGGGCATCGTCGGCCCCGCCCGGACCGGGGCGGGGCCGTCCGCCTGCCCTCACCTGTCCCGGCGCGCCTTCCCCAAAAACGCCGGGTCCGGCATCGGGTGGCGGAGTCGCGGCGGCGGCAGGACATCTGCTGCCGCAGGTTCAGGCGCTGCGGCGCGCGCCCACCGCCCCCATCAGCCCCAGCCCGGCCAGCAACAGCATCACCGAGGCCGGCAGCGGCACCGGCGCGACCGTCACCAGGTTCTGGCTGGGCACGGGGCTCGCCTCGGACCGCAGGAAACTCAGCTGGTAGCCGCCCGCCCGCGCGTCGAGATCGAGAAAGCCCTGCGCCGCGATGCGGACTTTTTCGGGCGTCTGGTCGCTCAGCAAGAAGCGTCCCGCGCCAAGGCCGACATCGCCGCCGTCATAGATCAGTTCCCAGATCGCCACCTGGAAGGCGGCCGAACTGACCGCATCCACCACCGCGTGGTAATGCTGGGTGAACAGCCGGTCGAGATTGGCCACGACCCCGGCGTCGAACAGGCCCGGATCGGGGGCGTAGGGCGTGGCGCTCTGGATCAGGACATGGGCGATGTCCACGCACCAGGCGGCGATCTGGTCTTCCGTTCCGAGTACCTTGAAGGTGAATTCTCCGGCCTGCGCGCCCATCCACTCGCCGTCGAAGCGGAAATAGGTGTTCACCCCACCCTTCTGCTGCCCGATGTAGTCCAGTTCGATCGTCGCCGCAGGCGCTGCGGCCAGCGATCCGACAAGGGCCAGACAGGCCAGACCGGGAACGCGCATCTTCATCACCACCAAACTCCTGACCACACCGGCCGCACATCGCGGCCCCAGCGATCAGGGTAGTTCCGTGGCGGCAATATGGCCAGAAGCAGGCAGGAAACAGTCCGTTTCGCCGTCCTGCACGGGTCAGGCGACCTTCAGCACGATCTTTCCGACATGGGCGCTGGATTCCATGCGGGCATGGGCGGCGGCGGCCTCTTCCAGCGGGAATTCGCTGTCCATCACGGGCCGGACACGGCCCGCGGCGATCAGCGGCCAGACCTTGTCGCGCAACTCGTCGGCGATCCGCGCCTTGGCCAGATCGGATTGCGGGCGCAGGGTGGAACCCGTGATCGTCAGCCGCCGCATCATCACCTGGGCGAAGTTCAACTCGACCTTCGGCCCCTTGAGGAACGCGATCTGCACCAGCCGCCCGTCATCGGCCAGGGCCTTGACGTTCTTCGGCAGGTAGTCGCCCCCCACCATGTCGAGGATCAGGTCGGCGCCGCCCTCGGCGCGCAGGACCTCGACGAAATCCTCCTCGCGGTAGTTGATCGCGCGCTCGGCGCCCAGCGCCACACAGGCCGCGCATTTCTCGGCGCTGCCGGCGGTCGCGAAGACCCGCGCGCCAAAGACATGCGCCAACTGGATCGCGGTGGTCCCGATGCCCGACGACCCGCCATGGACCAGGAACCGCTCGCCCGCCTTGAGCCCGCCGCGCATGAAGACGTTGGACCAGACGGTGAAGAAGGTTTCGGGCAGGCAGGCGGCCTGTTTCAGGTCCAGCCCGTCGGGCACGGGCAGGGCATGGGCGGCGGGGGTGACCACATAGTCCGCATAGCCCCCGCCCGGCAGCAGCGCGCAGACCTGATCGCCCACCGCGATACCCGCGACATCCGGGCCGATGGCCACCACTTCGCCCGCCCCTTCCAGACCGGGCAGGTCGGATGCCCAGGGCGGCGGCGCGTAAAGCCCCGCGCGTTGCAGCGCATCGGGCCGGTTGACGCCCACATAGGCCAGCCGGATCAGGATCTCGGCCGCGCCGGGCACGGGCACGGGGCGGTCGGTCAGGCGCAGGACCTCGGGGCCGCCGGGTTCGGAAATCTCGACGGCGCGCATCGTGGCGGGAAGGGTCATGTTTACTCCGTTCGCGGCGACAGCCAGCCCGGCATGCGATGGCGCGGCCGGGCATGGGGGGGCCTGATCTGGCGGGCGATGAAATCGGGACCGATCAGGAAGGGCTTGAGCAGCGGGTTCTTGCGCGCCTGCGCCTTTGCCTTCTCGACCTGCATCACATTGCCGATACGGCGGTCGAGAAATTCCCAGGTCGCCTGTTCTCCGGGCGTCTCGTCGCCCAGCCAGTAAAGAACGGCCGACCCGTAGACCGCGGCGAGCGAGGCGCGTTTCGTGTACCAGTTGACACCGTCCGAGACATCGCCCAGCGCCGTCCAGATCCGGTCGGCGGTGCCCCAGACCAGCCGCGAGCCTTCGGCGGCATGTTGCGGCAGGGCAAAGAGCGTGGCGCCGCGGCGCACCAGTTCCTTGTCCTCGGCCGTCTCGATCCGGTAGCGGATCGCCAGCCCCACCTTGTCGCGGATACGCATCTCGGTCAGGTCGGTGCGGTGAAGATGCTGCACCATCAGGTCGTCGCCGCGCCGGTGGAACGCCGCGGCAAGATCGACGGCCCCCCGGGGACAGGCGGCACGGGCCATTTGCGGCTCGATTCCGGCATCCGAGATGGCGGCGCGAAAGGCGGCCTCGCTCCAGCCGTCGAAGGGCACATGCATCAGCGCCGCGTCGAGAAGCTGATCCCTGATCTGTTCCATGCCGGTCGGCGTGTCGGTCATCGCTTGGCCTCCATGTTACCGGGGCGTTCTCATGTTGCCGGGGCGTTCTATAGACAAGTTAGCGGTGCCTTGCTATAGGACCACCTCCTGCTGACGAAAGCAACTCTAACAAGGAAGGTGGTGACAACCACATGCAGGTAAGCGTTCGCGACAACAATGTCGATCAGGCACTTCGTGCGCTGAAGAAAAAGCTTCAGCGCGAGGGCGTGTTCCGGGAAATGAAGCTCAGGCAGCATTTCGAGAAACCATCCGAGAAGAAGGCGCGCGAGAAGGCCGAGGCCATCCGCCGTGCCCGGAAGCTGGCGCGCAAGAAAGCCCAGCGCGAAGGGCTTCTGTAAGTCCCGACGACATGCGAACGGGGGCTTCGGCCCCGGTACGACGACCCCCGAGGCTCCGGCCCGGGGGTTTTTCGTTTCCGGGACTCCGGGCTGCGGCGGAAATCGGACTTTCATCGGACTTTCATCGGACCTTGTGTCCGCCCCGCCGCCGGTCATGCGGCCGGGTCGGGACGGGCGCGGCAAGGCCCCGGCCCCGGCGCGACGGCCCCCATCCCGCCGCCCTTCCCGGCCAGGATCACGGCCCGGTCCGGCAGCGCCGCGGCCACGACGAAGACAAACCTTTCGTGCAGAGCGGCGGCGTGGCCGACAGCCGGGTCCGGCGCCCGGCGGCCCGACGACCAGGTGGCGCAGGATGCCGTCCGTCCGGAAATCGGGCCGGACCCGGCCCGGATGCCGGACGCATGGAAAGGACGACTGCCCCGCGCGGGCGCGGCGGCGCATTTCCGGAGCGGCGGGTGCAAGGGACGCGGCAAGATCGCGGCCGATGCAGCCCCGGGTTCAGTCCTGTCCACCCTGCCCGTAGCCCGCGCTGAACTGCGCGACCGCCTCTGCCAGTTGCGCGTCGCTCAGAAGCGGCGGGTCGCCCAGTTGCAGCGCGCCGTGATACTGGCGGGCCAGCGCCTCGACCTCGACGGCGAGCCACATGGCGCGGTCCAGCGTCGCCTCGGCCGCGATCATGCCGTGATGGGCCATCAGGCAGGCCTTGCGCCCCTCCATCGCCTCGATCACGGCATCCGACAGCGCCTGCGTGCCGAAGGTTTCATAGCGCGCGCAGCGGATGGTGCCGCCGCCTGCCGCGGCGATCATGTAATGCACCGCGGGGATCTCCCTGTGCATGATCGCCAGCGTCGTGCAGTAGGGCGCATGCGCATGGACCACGGCGCCCAGATCGGGACGGCGGGCCAGAATATCGCGGTGGAAGCGCCATTCCGACGAGGGCTTGCGGTCTCCATGCGCCGTGCCGTCCATGTCGAGGAAGACGATATCCTCGGGCGTCATGTCCTCGTAGGGGATGGAACTGGGCGTGATGAGCAGCCCGTCATGGTGGCGCAGGCTGATATTGCCGGAACTGCCCTGGTTCAGCCCGACCGCGTTCATCCTGAGACACGCGGCGACGATCGCCTTGCGCTTGTCCTTGTCCTTGCCCATCGCAGCCTCCATCCGGTTTGCCCCCCCTATAGCGGCAGGGCGGTGGTCTTGAACACTGTCCTGAATGCGAAAGATGATTGCATCCGCGCCACGCCGGGCAGGCGGGTCAGGTGCTGGCGGCGGATGCGGGCGAAATCCTCGCTGTCCTCGGCCACGACCCTGAGCAGGTAATCCGCGCTGCCCGCCATCAGGTGGAATTCCAGCACGTCGGGCACCCGGGCGACGGCCTTCTCGAACGCTTCGAGCACCTCGTCGGCCTGACCCGAAAGCGTGATCTCGACAAAGACCGTGGTGGGGCGGTCGACCTTGCGCGGGTCCGGGAGGACCACATAGTCGCGGATCGCGCCCTCGCGCTCCAGCCGGGCGACGCGGCGGTGACAGGCCGAGGGCGAGAGGTTCACCCGCTCGCTCAGCTCGGAATTCGAGATGCGGCCCTCCGTCTGAAGCACCCGCAAGAGGCGCCAGTCGGTGTCGTCAAGCTGCATGCGCGTGAAAGATCCTTCGCGGTTTACGGGCAATCTTGCACGGTTGTGCCACGAAATCACGCGGGAAAGGGGGTGAATTTCGATGCATTCCCCCGCCAGCTGCGGCATTCTGGGCGCGGCAAGAGAGAGAGAGGACAGGCCATGCATATCGGATGCCCGAAGGAGATCAAGCCGCAGGAATACCGCGTCGGGCTGACGCCGGACGCCGCGCGCGAGGCGGTGGCTCATGGCCATGAGGTCCTGGTGGAACAGGGCGCGGGGCTGGGCGCAGGCTTTGCGGATGCCGATTACACGGCGGCGGGGGCAATGCTGGCGGAGACGGCCGAAGAGGTCTTTGCCCGCGCCGATCTGGTCGTGAAGGTCAAGGAACCGCAGGCGGGCGAACGCGGGCTGCTGCGCGAGGGGCAGGTTCTGTTCACCTATCTGCATCTTGCCCCCGATCCCGACCAGACCCGTGACCTGCTGGACAGCGGGGTGACCGCCATCGCCTATGAAACGGTGACCGATGCGGCCGGCGGGCTGCCGCTTCTGGCGCCGATGTCCGAGGTGGCGGGGCGGCTCGCGCCGCAGGTCGGCGCCTGGGCGCTGCAAAAGACCAATGGCGGGCGCGGCGTGCTGATGGGCGGCGTGCCGGGAGTGGGTCCGGCCGAAGTGGTGGTGATCGGCGGCGGCGTGGTCGGAACCCATGCAGCAAGGATCGCGGCCGGGATGGGGGCCGAGGTGACGGTGCTGGACCAGTCGCTGGCGCGGCTGCGCTATCTCGACGACGCCTTCGGGTCGCTGATGCGCACGCGCTATTCCTCGGGCGGGGCGTTGGGGGAATTGCTGGAACGGGCCGACATGGTGGTGGGCGCGGTGCTGATCCCCGGCGCCGCGGCGCCGAAGCTGGTGTCCCGCGCCGATCTGGCCCGGATGAAACCCGGTGCGGTGCTGGTCGATGTGGCCATCGACCAGGGCGGCTGTTTCGAAACCTCGCGCGCCACGACGCATCAGGCGCCGATATACGAGGTGGACGGGGTCGTGCATTACTGCGTGGCCAACATGCCCGGCGCGGTGCCGCGCAGTTCGACCCTGGCGCTGGGCAATGCGACGATGCCCTTCCTGCTGGCGCTGGCGGACAAGGGCTGGCGGCGGGCCTGCGAGGAGGATCCACACCTGCTGGCCGGGTTGAACGCCCATGCAGGGCATCTGACCTGCTATGGCGCGGGCAAGGCGCAGGGCATAGACGTGCTGTCGCCGCATCTGGCGCTGCAACTCTGAGGCGGAGCCCCCGGACGGTGCCGGGCGCCCCGGCCGGGCTCAGCCGCGCGCCTTCAGCGCGTCGCGGATCTCGATCAGCAGGTCTTCCTGGCTTGGGCCGGGCGGCGGCGCGGCGGCCTTCTCGGCCTTGATCGCCATCTCCTTGACCCGGTTCACGCCCTTGACCAGCAGGAAGACGACCCAGGCGATGATCAGGAAATTGATCAGCGCGGTGATGAACTTGCCATAGGCGAAGACGCCCGCATTGTCGCCCTCGCCGACCCTGAGGGCGAGCCCCGAGAAATCGACGCCGCCGATGAACAGCCCGATGATCGGGTTGATCATGTCCTCGACCAGCGAGGTAACGATGGCGGTGAATGCCGCCCCGATGATGATGCCCACGGCCATGTCCATGACATTGCCCCGGGCGATGAAATCACGAAATTCCTTCAGCATGTGTGCTCCACCTGAAATGGTACATCCGTCCCTCTGCCGTCCTTTGCGCGACAGATGGGGAAGCGTAACACGCGCCCGCCCGGCTGTGTTGCAATTTTTGCCCCGGACCCCGACAAGACCGGGGAATGACCACGCCGGAGGACCCGATGACGACGCTTGCCGATTTTCCCGTGACCAAACGCTGGCCGCCCCGCGATCCGCGGGCGATCCAGCTTTATTCCTACCCCACGCCGAACGGGGTCAAGGCGTCGATCATGCTCGAGGAAACCGGCCTGCCCTATGACGCGCACCGGGTCGACTTCAATGCGGGCGAGCAGATGACCGGGGCCTTCCTGTCGCTCAACCCCAACAACAAGATCCCCGCGATCATCGACCCCGAGGGGCCGGACGGCGCGCCCATGGCGCTGTTCGAAAGCGGGGCGATCCTGATCTACCTAGCCGAGAAGACCGGACAGTTCCTGCCGACCGCCCCGCGCGCCCGCCACGAAGTGCTGCAATGGCTGATGTTCCAGATGGGCGGCGTCGGGCCGATGTTCGGGCAGATGGGGTTCTTCGTCAGGTTCAAGGGCACCGAGATCGAGGATCCGCGCCCGCGCGAGCGCTATGTGGCGGAAAGCCGGCGGCTGCTGACGGTGCTGGACAGGCGGATGGAGGCGCGCGCCTGGATCTGCGGCGACTATTCCATCGCCGATATCGCCCTCCTGCCCTGGCTGCGCAGCCTGCTGGTCGGCTATGAGGCGGGCGACCTGGTCGGCTGGACCGACTTCGCCAACCTGCACGCCTGGCTCGACCGCTTCCTCGCCCGCCCGGCGGTGCAGCGCGGGCTGGTCCAGCCGCCGCGGGCGTGACGCATCCCCCCTGCCCCGACCGGCGGCGCTGCGGCGCCCGCAGGATCTGGGTATTTTGGCCAAGAAGAAGACCGAAGGCCCTTTTCTCCTTCTTCTGGCCGGAAATATCCCGGGGGGAGTCCGCAAGGACGGGGGGCAGCGCCCCCCTGCCCCGGCCTCAGCCCGGCAAGATGCCTGTCAGGACGTAGCGCAGGATCTGCACCACCTGCGCGGGGTCTTCGGCCACAACCAGGGCGGCGGCGTCCACTTCCTTGAGAGCGTGGGCGTGTTCGGGGCCGTGCAGCACGATCAGCGACTTGCCGAGCGCCGCGGCATAGCCCGCGTCGAAGGCCGCGTTCCACTGCCTGTATTGCTCGCCGAAGCGGACCACCACGATATCGGCATCCGCGATCCCCTTGCGGGTGCGGATCGCGTTGAGCCTGGCGCCCTTGTGGTCGTGCCAGACCTTCTTGTCCTCCGGCCCCAGGATCGCCACGCCGCAATCGTCGCTGGCGGCGTGATCGGTCACCGGGGCGTCGAAGACCACGTCCAGACCCGTCGCGCCCGCGATGATCCGCTCGCGCCAGTCGGTGTGGATTTCGCCCGAAAGATACACCCTCAACGTCATCCCTGCCCTCCTATCGCTGGTCCTCGGCCGCCCAGGCGGCGCGCAGCATCTGCACGACCTCGTCATCCTCGACCTGGTCGAACTGCCTGTAATGGAAACCGACGGCGCGGAAGTCGCGCGGCGCCTCGAGGAAGGACAGCCGGTCGGTCATGCCGCGCATCTGCCAGATCGTTTCCTGCGGGCCCACGGGCACGGCAAGCCAGGTCTCGATCGGGCCGCGCTTGCGCAGCGCCTGCAGCACGGCGCGCATGGTCGCGCCGGTGGCGATGCCGTCATCGACCACGATGGCGGTGCGCCCGGCAATCTTCTGCGGCGGGCGGTCGCCCAGATAGAGCGCGCGGCGGGCGGCGATCTCGGCCAGCTTGCGCTCGACCTCGGGGGCGAAATCGGCGGGGGTGAGGCCGGTCATGGCCAGAACGTCGCTGTTGAACACCACCTCGCGGGCATTGCCGTCCACGACCGCGCCCGCGGCCAGTTCGGGATTGCCCGGCACGCCGATCTTGCGCACGAAGGCCAGGTCCAGCGGCGCGCCCAGCGCCCGGGCGATCGGCAGCGCCACCGGCACCCCACCGCGCGGCAGGGCCAGCACCAGCGGGTTTTCGGGCGCCGCCTCGGCGAGTTTCCCGGCCAGGCGGTGCCCGGCCTCGGTGCGGTTCTCGAACATCGCGCGTGTCCCCCTGCCCTGTCGGTCTAGCCCCGCAGCGTGCCGCCGGTCGCCTTTTCGACCTTTTCGACGATCCTGCGGCTGACCGCCTCGATCTCGTCCTCGGTCAACGTGCGGTCCACCGGTTGCAGCCGCACGGTGATGGCGAGCGATTTCCGGCCCGCGCCGAGGCTGCCGCCGATGAATTCGTCGAAAACGCGGACCTCCTCGATCAGAGCCTTGTCGGCGCCTGCGGCAGCGTTCACCACGTTCAGCGCCTCGACCCGGGCGTCCAGCACGAAGGCGAAATCGCGTTCCACCGCCTGGAAATCGGACACGCCCAGCGCGTCGCGCGTGGCGCCCGTCTTGCGCGGGAAGGGCGGTTCCTCAAGCCAGATCGTGAAGGCCATGGCCGGGCCCTTGACGTCCATCGCGCGCAGGACCTTGGGGTGCAGCTCGCCGAAGACCGCCAGCACCTTCTTCGGGCCGAGGCAGATCATGCCATGCCGTCCCGGGTGCCACCAGCCCGGGGCGCCGCGCAGGATCTGCGCGCGGGCGGGCGCGCCGATGGCGGCCAGCACGGCCTCGCAATCGGCCTTGGCGTCGTAGATGTCGACCGGGCGGCGCGAGCCATGGGGATCGCGCGGTCCGGCCTGGCCGACCAACAGGCCCGTGGCCAGCAGGTGCTGGTCGCCCGGTTCGCCGCCGTGGAAGGCGGGGCCGATCTCGAACAGCGCCAGATCGGCGAAGCCGCGGGCCTGGTTGCGGGCGGCGGCCTGCAACAGGCCGGGCAACAGCGCCGGGCGCATGTGGCTCATCTCGCTGGAGATCGGGTTCTCAAGCGCGGTGGGGTCATCGCCACCGCCGAACAGCGCGGCCGAGGCCTTGTCAATGAAGGAATAGGTAACGCATTCGTTGTAGCCGAGCGCGGCACAGCTGCGCCGGGCGGCGGCTTCGCGTTTCTGCAGAGGCGTCAGGATGCCGGTGGGCACACCGAGCTGGCTGCGCGGCAGCGGCTTGCCCACCAGTTTCGTCAGCGAGGCGACGCGGGCCACTTCCTCCACCAGATCTGCCTCGCCCTGCACGTCCGGCCGCCAGGACGGCACATGCGCCATGTCGCCCTCGAGCCGGAAGCCCAGCGCGGTCAGCGTCGCGCGCTGCTCCTCGGCGGGGATGTCCATGCCGACAAGGCGGGCCACCCGGTCGGTGTCCAGCCGATAGACGCGGGTGGTGTCGGGGGCGGCGCCATCGGCCACCACCTCGGACGGCTCGCCGCCGCAAAGCTCAAGGATCATCCGCGTGGCGACCTCAAGCCCCGGCAGGGTATGGGCCGGGTCCACGCCGCGTTCGAAACGGTAACGGGCGTCGGAATTGATCTTCAGCGCGCGGCCCGTCGCGGCGATGGTGATCGGGTCCCAGAAGGCGCTTTCCAGAAAGACGTTCACCGTATTCCCGGTCACGCCGGTCTGCGCGCCGCCCATCACGCCGGCGATACTTTCGGGGCCGGCGTCGTCGGAAATCACCATCATGCCGGGGGCGAAGGCGTAGTCCTTGTCGTCGAGCGCGGTCAACGTCTCGCCGCCCTTTGCCGGGTGGATGCGCAGGCCCCCCTTGACCACGTCCGCGTCGAAGACGTGCAGCGGGCGGTTCTGGTCATAGGTGAAGAAGTTGGTGATATCGACCAGCGCCGAGATCGGGCGCAGCCCGATTGCCTCGAGCCGGTCCTGCAGCCACCGGGGCGAGGGGCCGTTCGTCACGCCGCGGATCAGGCGGCCGGTGAAATGCGGGCAGCCCTTGTCGCGGAGCGCGGGGTCGATGGTGACGGGGATTGGGCACGGGAAGGTCCCCGGGACGGGATCGACGGCGAGCGGTTTCAGCCGCCCGATGCCGCGCGCGGCAAGGTCGCGGGCAATGCCGTGGACGCCCAGCGCGTCGGGGCGGTTCGGCGTGATGGCGATCTCGATCACCGGATCGACGCGGGCGGGCGCGTTCGCCGCCAGCCAGTCGGTGAATTTCTGGCCGACCTCGCCCGAGGGCAGTTCGATGATCCCCTCATGCTCGTCGCTGAGCTGCAACTCGCGTTCCGAGCACATCATGCCGTGGCTTTCGACGCCGCGGATCCTGCCGACCTGGATGATCGTGTCGATGCCGGGAATGTAGGTGCCGGGATGGGCCACGACGACGGTGATGCCCTCGCGGGCATTGGGGGCGCCGCAGACGATCTGTCTTTCGCCCTGCCCGGTCGCGACCTGGCAGACGCGCAGGCGGTCGGCATCGGGGTGCTTTTCGGCCCGGAGCACCTTGCCGATGGTGAATTCCTCCAGCTTCACGGCCGGGTTCTCGACCCCTTCGACCTCGAGGCCGAGATCGGTCAGCGCGTGGAGGATGTCGTCGAGGGTCGCCTCGGTCTCGAGGTGGTCCTTGAGCCAGGAGAGGGTGAATTTCATCGCTTTGGGGCCTGTCCAGGGTCGCCGGTTGGGCCTGTCTCTAGCCCAAAGGCCGGGGCGGGGAAAGGGGCTGGGCGCACGGGGGTCAGGCGGTCGCCTCCGCCGGCAGCGCGGGGGGCATTTCGGGGCCGGCCTCGACCGCCGCGCGGGCATTGGCAACGAGGTGATCCATGAACGCCTCGGCCGCGACCGAGAGATGCTTGCCGCGCGGATAGGCGACCTGCCATTGCCGCATCAGCGGGAAACCGGCAAGGTCCAGCACCTTGAGCACGCCGGTCTGCCCCTCCAGCGCGAGGGTGTCGCGCGACAGCATGGCAAGCCCCAGCCCGCCGATGACCGCCTGCTTGATCGCCTCGTTGCTGCCCAGTTCCATCCGCATCGGCAGCGTCAGCCCGCGCGCGCGGAAGAAGCGTTCGGCCGCAAGCCTTGTGCCCGAGCCCGGTTCGCGCAGGATGAAGGTTTCCAGCGCCACCCGTTCGGGGGCGATGTTGCGCTCGACGACCAGGGGGTGATCGTAGCGGGCGACCGCGACGATGGGGTTGTCGGCAATCGCGGTGGCGATCACGTCCAGCCCGTCGGGCACGGAGCCCAGAACGCAGAGATCGTCCTCGCTGGCGGCGAGCCGTTCCAGGATCGTGTGACGGTTGGTGACCGTCAGCGCGACCTCGATCCCGGGGTTCGCCGTGCAGAACGCGCCCAGCAGCCGCGGCATGAAATACTGCGCGGTCGAGACGATGGCGAGTTTCAGCCGCCCCTCGCGCAGACCGCGCATGTCGGCCAGCCGCATCTTCATCCGCTCCAGCCCTTCGAGCGTCTCGCGCGCGCCCTCCAGCACGACGCGGCCCGCATCGGTCAGGAACATCCGCTTGCCCACCCGGTCGAGCAGCACCATGCCCAGCCGGTCCTCCAGTTGCTTGACCTGCGCAAAGACCGCGGGCTGGGTCAGGTTCAGCTCCGCGGCGGCCTGGGTATAGCTTGCATGCCGGGCAACGGCCTGGAAGACACGGAACTGGCGGATGGTGACGGGCATGTATCATAACCTTTTGTATATTCTGTGGCTAAAAACTATTCATTTTTGATTAGTGATGCAAAGGGCGATAGTTCCCTTGACCCGACTCGGATCGGGGGAGACGGATCATTCGCGGAGGAGGCACCATGTCTGCCAAGAAATACGATGCCGGTGTGAAGGAATACCGGTCCACCTATTGGGAACCGGAATACAAGGTGAAGGAGAGCGATATCCTCGCCGTGTTCAAGGTGATCCCGCAGCCCGGCGTGGACCGCGAGGAAGCCGCCGCGGCGGTCGCGGCCGAAAGCAGCACGGGGACCTGGACGACGGTCTGGACCGACCTTCTGACCGACCTCGACTACTACAAGGGCCGCGCCTACGCGATCGAGGACGTGCCCGGCAGCGATGACGCCTTCTATGCCTTCATCGCCTATCCGATGGACCTGTTCGAGGAAGGCTCGGTCGTCAACGTGTTCACCTCGATCGTGGGCAACGTGTTCGGCTTCAAGGCGGTGCGTTCGCTGCGCCTTGAGGACGTCCACTTCCCGCTATGGTTCGTGATGTCCTGCTTCGGCCCGCCCCACGGCATCAACGTGGAACGCGACAAGCTGGACAAGTATGGCCGTCCGCTTCTGGGCTGCACGATCAAGCCGAAGCTCGGCCTGTCGGCCAAGAACTACGGCCGTGCCGTCTATGAATGCCTGCGCGGCGGTCTGGA
>NZ_DSDD01000488.1:0-20951 GCF_011048875.1 Rhodovulum sp. | reverse complement strand
CGCAGGTGGTTCTTGACGAAGGGCGCATAGGCATCGTGTTCGGTCGGGTTTGAGAAGCGGATGTCGGTGCCGGGCGGCAGCGGGATCAGGCTGCCGGGCTCCATGCCCACGGTCAGCGCGCCGCCGGTGTTCGTGCCCGAGAGCCCGCCTGCCGTCCCATCGGGATCGGTGATGAAACCGGTGAAGAGCGCTGCGACCTTGGCCTTCACCAGCGCGGCGTCCTCGAACTGGTCGAGCTCATGCAGCCGCAACAGCACCGGCGCGAGCCAGGTGATCCCGCGCAGCTGCCCCGCCGCGAGCGGCTTGAATAAGTGCAGGCAATCGGCGGCGGGAACGCGGAGCGGGTCAATGCGGGAAGACCCCAGCGGATCGCCCGGGCGGGAGGACAAGACCCGATAGGCGACCCGGCGACCGGCGGCATCAAACTCGATGCCCGCGCGGATCCGCGCCCCGCCGCCGATCTCGCGGTGCAGGTCCATGGGAACCTGCTCGCGATCAAGAAGCTCGATGTGAAGAGGAAGGTCGCTGGTCTCAATGGCGACGCGGAGCCTGCCAAAGCTCTCCCCGCTCTCGATCATCGCGCGCACGGCCATGGCCTGCAGCCCGTAGAAGTCGGCCAGCCCACCAGGATCTGCATGATCGGTCCAGCGCAGCCACAGCAACTGCAGCCGTTCGCGCACCGCGCGCTCGGGATGGGTGGATTGCGGTTTGATCCCGGCACCGACGACATTGCCGACCAGGCTGTCCACCGCCGCCGCGACCCACGGATTGTTGCGCGCATACCACCCGGCCCGCCGCGCCGCCGTGGTCGCGCCCGCCAGGATCGCCGCGTTCAGCCCGTCGACCGTCCGCGCCCCCTCCCAACGCCGCCCGCCACCCGCAGCGTCGAAACCGCGAGCGCGCGCGAAGCCGAGAAGGCGATGGAGGAAGGTCCGCATGGGCGGCAGAATCGCACAAAGCGGGCCGTCAAGCTATTGGGAATGTTTGGGAATCGCGAAGGGCAGCGGCTCCTCAGCGCTGATGCAGCGGTTCCCGATAGGCCCTCTTGCCTACAAGCCGAGGCAACTGCTGCAGGCCGAACTTCAGTAGGTCAGAAGTAAGCGGTCGCGCACCTCTTCTGCTTCAAGCGTTTTTCCACCCATCTGAAAGCGCCGAAGCATTGAGCGTCCAATGTTCACAAGCAGTTCGTTCTCGAAAAGGCCCTCAGGGATCTTAATGTCACAGTACAATTCCCCTGATTTTTTGGTCCCATCAATACTGAGAGCGACATGCACGCCACGTTCTTTGCAGTCCGCAACCGCCGTGAATAGCTCCTCAAGCTTGAAGTCTTGCGCGCCGTAAAGTATCGCCTGCGAATAGGAGTAGGGGGGATCGCAGTAGACCAAATCTCCGGGTTGAGCCCGCGACATCGCCTCTGCGTAATCCATTCGCTCGAACTGGGCACCTTTCATCCGCTTGTGCCAGATATCGACGCGTTGGGAGAAAGACGCGGGATGAATTGGTTCGTGCGCGCCGCAGGGCGTGGACATGTAGCCGTCGCGTTTCCGAAACCGGACAACACCACCATAGCAGGAACGGCAGAGAAAGAGCAGGTCAGCTCCGTTGGGCTCTGCGTTGTATGAAGCCTTGATCTTCTCATACTGCTCGACGCGGTCGCCGTCCTTGTAAATCGCCCATCGAGTTGCGTACCAAGACTTCAGGCGTTCCGGGTCGGAAGAAAGCGTCTGCCATATCTCGACGAGCGGTCCGAAGACATCTGAGCCGATGGCTCTTTTGGGCGAGAGCGCAGCCATGACCCCACCAGCCCCGATGAAAGGCTCATGGTAGGTGCCGTAGTCCTCAGGGAATGTTCCAATGATCTCGTGGGCGAACTTCTGCTTGTTGCCGATCCATTTGAGCAGCTGTGTCTTAAACGGAGCGACCTTTTTCCGCCGCACCCAGCCATCTGACCGGATCTCGACATCCCCGCTCTCCTCGGCAAATAAGGCATACTGCATATTGTGTTCTTTATCCTCGCGTCATACCATTCTTACCAAATACCACCCAGCGCGCCCGAAACCAAGTTCATAGTTTGGATTCGCGTGGCTGGTCGTCGAACAAGCTCATCACGCGGGGGCACAGTGCGGCCGGACCATCGTTTTCTTCAGAAGCCCAAGACATTCTGGGCAAGTGTTAGGACCATCAGCCAAGCGGTTGGCTACACGCAGCGGGGGACTGGTCGGATCAAAGTTCCAGACCTTCCCGCGATGCGGAAGGCATTTCGGGAACTTGGCCTAAGCGATGCCGTGCTGCGAGAGCGTGACGGCACGCCGACCCCGCTGGCGAGGGGTTTGCAAGAGTATTTTAGCTACAGGGCTGAGGTGCTGAACGAATACGTGGAGCCGCGTCTGATGGATGCGGCAAGGGCCAAGGCGGAATTCGATGCCCTCAAGGCACGCCTGAACCCCACCTGCCCGATTCCGATGAACAAGCAGAAGGGAGAGATGAAGGCCGAGGCGTTCCTTACGGGCTTGGTCAACATGATGGTTGAGGCTCACGCCGAGGGACTCCCTTGCGATTACGACCCTCACGAACTGACGACTGTCACCCGAGATGGCGTACCTGTACGGACGCTGGCGCGGCGTGTCGATGGAGCATTTCCCTCTGCCGTAAACCCAGTCGCCGTTTGGGAGATCAAGGAGTACTATTACACGACAACGTTCGGCAGCCGCGTCGCCGACGGTGTCTATGAAACGTTGCTTGACGGGATGGAGCTTGAGGAGCTTCGGGAGCACGAGGGCATTGATGTCCGGCATTACCTCATCGTTGACGCTCATTATACTTGGTGGGATTGCGGACGCTCTTACCTCTGTCGCATGGTGGACATGTTGCACATGGGCTACGTGGACGAGATTCTTTTCGGATACGAAGTAATCGAAGAGATGCCTCGCATCATGGCCGAACTTGTCGCGCTTGTTCGGGCGAAGGGCGGCGTCACTGCGGAACTCGATGAAAGGTAAGCACTGGCGCAGAAATCCTGGCGAAGGCTCTGATAATCCACGAAACTGATCGCGAAACCTCATTTTCGCAGATTTCAGAAGATAGGCGAGCTCCGCAGTAACGGACGATTTGTCGGTAGGATCAACGCATCCACGCCGACCGGATCACAAGCCCAGTTACGACGCCTGACCGCGCCGCTGCCTGCCCTGCCACCCCCTCCACCTCCTCGTTCAGCCGGAGCCCCATGCTGATGAGGCCGTGCAGAGCGGCGTGGGCGTAGACGAAGGTGTCGAGGGCCTCGTTGCGTTCGCCTTCGCGCTTGGGCTGCCAAGAGCGGATCGGGCGTCCGCGCTCGAAGCGGGTGACGACGCGCTCGGCGGTGAGCTGGCGGAAATAGTCGGTGTCGAGGCGGCGGGGAAAGTGGATTGCGCCGGGGCCGGGCTCGGTCAGGCGCAGGCGGGCATAGACCGCGTCCTTCACCGCATCGACGCCCACGATGAACAGCGGGATCTTGCCCTTGTTCGTGCGCGTCGGGCGGCGCGGCCAGACTGGGATGCCGGGTCCGCCTCGGCCCTTGATCGCCCAGATGCGGCGGGCGAGGCGGGTGCGGCAGAACTCGTAGGCCATCTTGGTGTGGTGGCCACCAGTGTCGATGGCCGCCGCGCGCACCGGCAGGTCGAGCCCGGCGGGATGCGGGAAGGTTGCCTGCAGGACCATGTCGAGATCGGACCAGAGGCGCGGCCCGGACGGGTCACCCCATAGCACGCGGTAGTCGATGACCCAAGCCTCCTCGTCGCGGCCCCAGCCGAGGATCTGCACCTCGATCCGGTCGCCCTGCACGTCGACGCCTGCGGTCAGCACGGCGACGGAGGCGGGCAGCGCCTCGCCCCAATCCTCGCGTCGCGCCATCAGCGGATCAGCCGGAACGGTGTCGCCCGCCTGGTCCTCCCACGACTCGCCCAGCTTGGTGTTGACCCAGACCTGCAGGCGCGCGGGGTCCTTGCGCACCCGGCCATGCTCGGCGGCGATCTCGGCCCATGTCTCCCATGGGGAATAGAGCGCGGAGAGGTGGAAGCCTGCGGTGCGGCCATCGCCTTGGGCCGTCGCGCGCCATTCCCCTGCGGCCAGCAGGCGCGGTTTCTCGTGCTCGTGATGGATACCACCGCAGGCCTCGCAGACAAGATGCGCCTGATCGCGCCGCCCCTCGGGCCAGCGGATGCGCGCCCAGGTGATCGGGGCCATGTCGCCGCAATGCAGGCAGGGGACGTGGTAGAAGCGCCGGTCGCTGTGCTCGAAGGCGGCCTCGATGCGGGAATGGCCTTTGAGGGTCGGCGTGGAGACCATGTAGATCTTGCGCCGCCCGCGGAAGGTGGCGGTGCGCTGGATTGCCAGATCGACGGGATCGCCCTCGCCATCTGCGTCGCCGGGATAGCCGTCCACCTCGTCCAGGAACAAATAGCGCACGGGCGTGGACCGCAGGCCGACGGCGGAATTGGCGCCGGTCATCACCAACTGGCCGCCGGGGAAGGACTTGCGGAACAGGCTGTTTCCGGCGTCGCGGGAGCGGGGCGCGGCGACCAGTTCGCGCAGGGCGGGTGTCGCCTCGATGAGCGGGTCGATCCGCACGGTGGTGTTCCGCCGCACCATGTCGAGGGAGGGCATCACCAGCATGGCGATGCCGGGCGCGTTCTGGATGATGTAGCCCAGCCAGTTCAGCCCCGCCTCCGAACCGCCCGTCTGCGCGCCTTTCATCAGCACGACGCGTTCATAGGGGCTGGAGGTGGACAGCGCATCCATCACCGCGCGCAGATAGGGCGTGCGGTCCGTGCGCCAGCGGCCCGGCTCGGCGGAGGTCGGTGGCAGTATGCGGTGCCGGTCGGCCCAATCCGAGACCGGGATCGGCGGCTCGGGGCGGATGCCGCGCCGCCATGCGAGATCGATGTCAGGTACCATCGCCAATACTCCCCAGAGGTAGGTCGGCTAGATGTTCGAGATGCTCACGCATCATCCGGTCGAGCGCGGCAAAGGTGGCGCGAGGATCGGCCCCGAGCTCGGCGGCCAGCAGAGGGGCGGTGCGCTGCACCCACGCCATATGCGCGTCGCGTTCGGCGCGGGCACGCGCGAACACCGTGCGCGTGGCGGCGGCGGTCTCGACCAACTCCCCTCGCTCGCGCTCATAGGCCAGCTTGGCGCGCTGGACCTTGACAATCTCATGCAGCCGCTTCGCCTCGGCCAGCGTGGTCGGATTGCGGGCTTGGCTGGCAGCACCGCCCTTGTTGCGCCGGGCCGGGTCGAGATTGTTCTCGATCCAGGCGAGCCCCACCGCCACGTCGATCCGGCCATCGCTGCGCACCGGCAGCCCCTCGGCTACCAGCTGCGAGATGCGCCCCTTGGTCAGCCCGACGCGAGCGGCGAAGTCGGATTTGGACTCCAAACTGTTTAGTTTAGGCATATCGTCCCCCTGACGTTGGTGGGCTTATGCGCTGCGCGTCCCCACATACGGATCGGCGCAGGAGGAACCGCCGCTTTCCCGATCCTTCCGGCTTGACCCCGCCTCGGGCGGGCGCGCTCGGCGCCTCGGGTGACGCACCGGTGACGCAAGGATGACGCGATTTCGGGTGTAAGCCGTTGAAAGTGTTGAGATGACGCACTTGCCCCGGCAACCTTTTCATATAGGGGAACGGGATGATGGTTGGGGAGATAATTTCTCCCCCTATCGAAATATCTGAGCCGAAGTGCGTCATCTCAACACTCTCAATGGGTTAGGGGCCAAAAAGCCGGTTTGGTGCGTCACCAGTGCGTCACCGCGAGACCGATGAAGAACCGCCCCGCCTTCGTGCGCTTGTGCTGGATCCCGGCCACGCGGGCCTGCACGCGCTGGACGAAGCCGTTGATGGCGGGCAGCTTCTCGGGCTTGTAGCCCTCGGCCAGCGCCCAGTTTTGGAAGCGCAGGTGGGCGTCGCGCGTGGCCAGCATCGGCCCGCCGTTCACGATCGGTACGACCGACACGCAGGCGTCGATCCAGGCGGCGATGGGATCCTCGCTCAGCACCCATTCGAGGAGGGCGTCGTGGCAGCCCTGCGGGATCGCGAAGTTGCGCTGGCGGATCAGCCGCGCCGCGCCCTCCACGGCCCATGCCAGCAGCAGGTCCGGTTCCTCGGCGGCGATACGCTTGCCGATATCCTCGATGCGCTCGTCCAGCGGGATCGAGCGGGTGAAGGGGATCAGGAGCAGGCGCCGCTGCACGCCCCGGTCCACGCCGCCCTTGAAGCTCGGCAGCTGGTTCGCGGCGAAGAGGTTCTGCGCGACCGAGCGGAACTCGACCCGGCTCTTGTAGACGTCGCGCCCCTCGATGGGATCGCCGGTGACGACCGCCTTGAAGGTGTCGGACGCGATGGCTTCGGGTGAGAGCTCGTCGGAGGCGTTCAGCAGCTTGCCAACGAGACCGATGACATGCCGCTCGTCGCCCATCTTTGAGGCGGGGACCGAGCAGATGGCGCTGGCGGGCAGGAGGCCGCGGGCCAGTTCGAGCACCTGGCTCTTGCCGTTCTCGGCGGTCTTGCCGTGCAGCACCACTGCGCGGGGCTGCATCAGCCGGGTAGCGTAGCCCAGCGCCGCCGCGCCGCAGACTTCTGCCAGGAGCGCGCATTTTGGCCCGGCCTCGGGATCGCCCTTGAAGCTGCCGCCGAGCAGCCGGGCCAGCAGCGAGCCTACGGGCGGCGTGCCCGAGGTGCCGGGCTGCCAATGGCCGGGCAGCGTGTGGCGGCAGCGATGCTGGCGGTGGTGCGCCTCGAGGTGCGGCACCCCCTCCGCATCGAAGCGGATGAAGCCCGAGGCGCAGTTGATCCCAGGTGGCGGCGCGTCGAAGTATCCCGGCTCGGCGCAGAGCGCGGCGCATTCGTTGAGGACGGAATTGACGCGGGTCTTTGTCAGCTTCACGTTCGAGGGCTCGCCCGCCGGGGTCTCGAACCCGGCGCCGTCATAGGCATGGACCGGCAGGCGCAGCTCGTGGTCGGGGATCGCTTCCCAATGGGTGCCGCCATAGCGCCAGAACTCCCCATCGGCATGGACGATGCGGCCGTGGCGTTTGGTCAGATCCTCTCGAACCCGCTTCGCGATCTCCACGTCCGAGCCGATGAAGAGGCGCTTCCGTTCGGTGTCGGCCTTCTCGGCACGGAAGCGTTCGGCCGCCGCGATGCGGTCGCGCACGGCCGCCTCGCCCTCGCGGACGAGGACATCGTTGAAGTCCTGTTCCTCGGGCGGGGTGGCGAGCATCACCGTCATGCCGCGGCGTGCGAGCTGGCTCGCGGCGCGGGCCATTTGGCCCTCGGCCTTGCTGCCGGGCAGGTCGCCATCGCGGGCGATGATCACTGTGGCGTTTTCGGGCACGGGCGCGCGGCCGATGTTCGAAATGCCGAGGCAGGCCCAAGTCTCCTGTCCGGTGGCCTGCCAGACCGACAGCGCGGTCTCGACACCCTCGCAGAGCACCAGCGGTTCGCGACCGGGGAGGCGCATGGCGGCGCGCTTGGTCCAGTCATCGACGGCCTTGTTGGTGCGCTTGACCACCTTGACCGGGGCTTTCCGCCCTTCGGCCGTCAGGTAGACCTGCTGGATCGCCAGCACCTCACCCGACTCGTCTGTGGCGAGCGCGACCATGGCGCTGAACTTGCCATAGGCATACCGGCGATAGCGGATGCAGTCTGGTGGCGTGGCGGTGATCCCGCGATGGCGCAGGTAGGCGAGCACCGGCGTCGAGACGAGGCTTTCGCTGCGACGCACGATCTCGGCCACCTTTTCAGCGCGTTCCTCGGGTGTAGGTTCTTTCGCTCTGGCCGAGCCCGAGGCAGAACATGCGGGCGACGCATGCGGCGTCGCCGTCCGGAGCGGACCGGTGTCAGGTTCGCCAAGCCAGCTCCGTGCCCAGTCCCACGCCGCCTTGTCGTCGAGGCGCAGGCGATAGCCGATCAGTTCCAGCGCTGCGCCCCCGGCGCCATGTTCATGGTCGTACCAGCGGCCCTTGTTCGCGCCGTCGATTTCCACGGCGACGCTGCCCTTGGTGCCGAAGCGCAGCTGCTGCGCGCTGGAAAGCTCCCGATTCGGCTCGCCCAGCAGATCGCGGGCCAGGTCCGCGATGCGGTCTTGCAGCATGTTGGCCAGCTGGGCGACGGACATGCGGGTGGCGGTTTGGGCGCGCGAGTTGGGTGGCGTGTCGTTGAAGTCGAGAGGGTCATCTTGCACTGTCATTGCAGCTGCCCCTTCACGGTGCAGAGCAGGATCGGCATTTCGGGACAGACCGCCTGCACGCGGTTGGTCCAGGCGATCTCCTGCTCGGGGCGGGTCTCGATGATGAGACCGTTGCGCTGCGCCATGGCCATCAAGGCGATGCTCGAATAGGCCTCGGGCGGAGGGGTGCAGGAGATGATGGCGACGCCATCCGCCATGCCGATCAATCGGTCGAGCGCGCTGCTGTCATACTGATCGGGGCCGAGCGCGCAGTCGGTGTCATCGCCCACCATGACGATAAAGGGCCGTTTCAGCAGCTTGAGGCCGCGTTTGAGGCCGGTCGCGCGCTGGGGGATCACCAGGAAGCCGACACCGTGATCGCGGATCGCGTGGACGATGGGCAGCAGGTGCGGGGCCTCTGCGGCCACCTTTTCCTCCATTCGGTCGAGAATCGAGCCGGTGAACTGGATGGGAATATCAGGCATTGGCGAAGCCCTCCTGCAGGGCGATCCAGTCCATCAGCGTGGAGCGACGTGTGGCGATGCGGTTGCCCAGCCGGAAATGCGGCAGTGGGCGCTTCGAGCGTGTGCAGAGGTAGTAGACGCGGCGCTGGAACCGGAACTCGTCGGAGTCGAAAAGGAAGTGGGCGATCTCGGCGGCACCGATCATCAGGTCGGGCGCGAGCGTGGCGGGCGCGGTCATCGGCCCCTCCCGGCACGCGGGGCGCTCGGTTTCCGGGAGGCTTGCTGTTCGCGGGCCAGAAGCCAGTCTCGGACCGCCTCGATGCGGTAATAGACGCGCCGACCGATCACAACGAAGGGTGGGGACTGACGCAGTTGGCGGTCGCGCTGACAGGTGCGCAAGCTGACCCCGCGGCGGGCGGCGTATTCTTCTTCCGAGATGAAACCGTCGAGGAAATCGGTGGGCGGGGCGACAGTGGTGGCCCTTTCTGCGCCTCTGGATGCAATGGGTTGGGTCATCGGTGTCTCCTTCGTGCCAGGCGACGCAACGCGCCGCCAATGCCCGAAAGATGCCGACGTTCAGCCCCCCGAAAAACCGCTCCGAAAATGCCCCTGGAGCGATAATTTCAGGGGATTACGCAGTCCTTAGCCGGACTGCGCGCCAAGCCTCGCGAAGGTTGTTCTCGATGGTCTTGGTCGTGGGACAGTCCCGCCGCGGCCAGGTCTCGCGATACCATGCCTGAAGCGTGCGGGCTTCGGCGGCGAGACTGTCCGCGAGTTCGCCCGCATCGACGCGGCGCTGAAACTCGATCCGGATGATGTCGATTCCCTTCTTCGGACGTCCCGGCGTCCCGGTCGGCATGTGGTCGTCGGCATCTGGCGGCAGGATGTGAATATCGTGCACGATGTTCGCGCCGACGGTGGCCTCGCCCTTGCGGACATTGGTGATGCGCAGCTGGCGCCACGCGGGCGCCGGGATCGCATGCCATGGGCCGAAAGGTGGGTTCTCCTGCCCGAAGGCTGTCAGTTCGCCCGCCTCCAGCTTCGCCTTCATCGCGGCGAGCATGCCGTTCCAGACGCGGTGCAGATCGGCCCGCGCCGAGCGCGTCCGGTTGGCGGCTTCGTAGGAGGCGTTCGCGGCCTCCCATTCCCGCACGGACATGCTGAGGTAGCTTGGCCGCTTCGGCGCGTTCTTGCGGGCCTCGGTCGCGCGCGCGTGCTCCTCCCACATCTCGGCGGGCAGGTATTCCTTCATAGCGTCGGACAGCGGGATGGCGTCGGGCGGTGGTCCGTAAGGCTTCTGATCGGTCATTTCTGCTCTGCCTCGTTTGCGCTGAACTTCTCTGGCGAGCGCTGCAGCACGAAGGCCCCCACCGTCTCGGCAGCTTTGCGCAGCGGGTCGTCGAACAGATGGGCGTATCGCTGGGTGGTCTGGACCTGTGTATGGCCGAGCATCTGGCCGATCAAGGGCAGCGAAGCGCCCGCCGATACGAGGATGCTGGCAAAGGAATGGCGGATGTCGTGGATCCGGACATTCGGCTTGAACTGGGTTTTGGGCTTGCCCTTGCGGTCGAGGACCGGCTTGCCCTTTGCGTCCAGCAACGGCACTTCCGCGCCGAGCCCAGCCCTGCGGCAGACCGAGACCCATGTGCGCTTGATCTCGGTGAGGGGCTTTCCTGTCGGGCCGGGGAAGACGTAGGGGCTGGGCGGCGTGCCCTTGGCCTCTGCCTTCGCCTTGGCGGCGGCCTTCATCTCGCCCAGCAGCTGCACGGCCGGGCCCGAGAGCGGCACGCGGTGCAGCTTGCGCTGCTTGGTGTGCGCAGAGGGCTTGGTCCAGACGCCGTTCTCGAGGTCGAACATCTCCCATGTCGCTCCCAGCACCTCGCCGCGTCGCGCGCCGGTCAGCATCAGCAGCTTGATCGCGTTCGCGGACATGGGCTCGGAATGTTCGTTCAGCGCCTGCGCAAGTGCTGCGATCTCGGTGCGGTTCAGATAGCGGTTCCGTTTCTCCTCCTGATTGCGGCGCACGCCCGAGGCCGGATTGTCATCGCGCCATTTCCAGCGGATCGACAGGTTGAACGCCTTGCGCAGCACCTCGACAGTCCGGTTGGCGCGGACCGGCGTGCCACGGATCTCGGTGATGTCACGGTGGAGCGCGTCCACATCGTCATGGCTGATCTGCGCGACCTTCATCTTGCCGAAGCGCGGCAGGATGATCTTTTCCCACATCATGCGCTCGTCGGCCTGACTGCGCTCGGCCTTCTTGGGCAGGTGCTCGCGGGCGTAGCGATCCCACAAATCTTGCACCGTCGGCGCCTCGCGCTGCGCCTGCCGCTCGCCCATCGGGTCGTGGCCGAGATCGACCTCTCGCTTCATGTCCTTCGCGGTCTGGCGCGCGGCGGCCACCGTCCAGTCGGGCCATGCGCCGATGGTGATGCGGCGCTGCCGCCCCTCGGCACGATAGTCCAGGATGAAGGACTTGGCCCCGCCGGGCGTGATGCGCAGCGCGAACCCCTTCACCTCCGCGTCCCACAGCATGCTCTGCCCGCGCACCGGCGGCAGGGCCTTCCGGGCGGCGGCTTCGGTCAGTTTCTCGGTCATTCCAGCCTCCCCGTGTCAACACTGTGTCAACACACCATATGGCTGTTTTTGTCGTTCGCTGGCGGCGAGTAACAGGCGGTCTCGCCGAATAGCTTCGATAAAACAGCATCTTGAGAGACTAAGCCGGAAAATGCGTCAACAATCAAGGCTCTAGATGTAGTGGCAAATCTGGCTCATAACCTGAAGGTCGTAGGTTCAAATCCTACCCCCGCAACCAAATCCTTTCGCGTTTTCAAACGCTTGAACGCCGCCCTCCGGGGCGGCGTTTGCGTTTCCAGCCCTCGTGGAAGCACTGTGGAAGCAAGAGGGCGACAAGTTTAGCGCAATCGAGCGCACGGGCTTGGTTATCTGGCGTGGAGGGTCGGGGTTTCCCGAACGGATCACATCTGCCATCGCGCTACATGAAGAGGCGATACGGGTACACGCTACCAGGAAGTTCAGGCACGTTAGCAATGGTACGTGCCAGTCTTTGAGAGTACCGAATACTAACAGGTACTGGATCGTAAAGGGCATCATTGTTCCAGTCCATCTTAGTCAATGCGAGCGCTTCATGGGCAGAGAGTTCGAGTGGCCCTCTTCCGGCATGCCGGATGAGCTGCAGTGGCTTGGGAATGCTCTTGCCCCCCTGATAGTAGTCACTCTTGGTGGAAGCCGTCGGAGCATTTCCGGCTACCCATACGAGGGCCGAGTTACCCGAGCGGATGACCATTGTTCCACGCGGGACCGGAAAGGCAGAGGGTTTGCTCGGCGGATCTCTTCGCTCAGACTTAATCAGCCATACGCCGCGCCAGCAAGACGCCGCGCCGACTTCGATACACTCGATTTCTGGCACGCCCGAAAGAGCATCGAAAGCGCCTTCGATTTCTTCTTCCTTGAATCCAGTTGTTTTGTGAATGACCAACCGTTTTGGCAGGCTTCCGCCGTTTCGAGCCTGATAGAGCGCCAGACTTCTAGCGAGTACCGCACGCATGTCGTCTCGACTGAGGAACGGATTGCGTCGGGCTTCCGCAACATCTGCAACCGGATCGCGAGCCTCAAATGCTACGAACTGCATTCCACCGCCATCCATGTCGAAGACCTGTGAGCAGCAGGTCACATAGTGGGCGTCGCGCTGATCACCGCGCAGTGCATATGCTAAGCCGATGTACGCGGTGTCGTCCGGCACACCCTTCAATGGTGCCAGTTTCCAGGGCGTGCCCGTGGCTTTGACATATAGTGCCAACGCTAGGCGCCACGCGAGCGATGCCGTGTGATTAAAAGTGAAGACGCGGTCGTTTAGCACTTGGCTAGGAATGTTGTAATTGGCACCGAGTGCCTTGAGCGCGTCATGTGCGTCGAAGGACTTGGTCCGTGTAACCGGGGCCCATGAATCAGGGAAGTGAACTAGTACGACATCGAATTGATCTCTCATTAGGGAAAGTTGCCGGAACGCAGCTTCCATGGCCAAGAACAATCGCGACTGCGGATCGCCCTCTCCTTGAAGCGCGTTCAGAGTGTCTGGCCATTTGATATGAGCTTCGCGCGGGGCAGACTCGAGCTTAACCTGGAACAGTTGCTCAAAGCCTGGATAAGGAGGTACGTATTCAGAGCGATCACTGGGTTGGTGCGCGGCGCGAAGGGAGGCCATCAGTTCGCCTCGACGCTTGAACGCACTTTCTGGCCCAACCGTAGCGATCCGCACCCGTGAGATGTATTCGCCGAAAGAGCCCTTGGAATACGGGCCATAATTGACGAGCCCCCGCAGTGGATGCACATCTACCTGTGCAGGATCTGAGGGAGAAAAGGAAAGCAACGGCTCGTCCAGCAAGGTGAACGGCGGGAGTCGCGATGCAATGGCGGAACTTGCCATCACTTGCTCCTATCAAAGTACGGGTGATGATGGCCTGGGCGGCTCCATCCGGTGACGTGCGAGATGGCGAACACGGCGTCTATCCCAGTGCCGGCATTCAGTCCGAAAGCTCGCACCTTTCTGTCATTGGTCGCCGTAAGAATCTGTGCCCACGCATCGATGATCTCGGCCCATTGCCTGTTGTACTTACGGGCCCAGCGTTCTCTGCGCCAGTCGCCCGCTGGATCGCCGCCACGACGATCAGGTGGTGCCGAAATGATGTCATGAGTTAATTCTACCGATTCAGTCTCGCCTGCCGGCAGACGATCTATTCTGGGAATATCCACAAAAGTGTATGGCTCAAATCCACACCACCAGCGTTCCTCAATTTTTTCTAGCTTCAATGAAACGCCTTCTTGGTAGGGGAGCATGAGGTCCGGCACTTTGCCGGTCAGTTCACTACCATATGCGGAGCGGAGCTTATTCAGCTCCTGAGCGCGCCTACGGCATCGTTCCTGGTCCTCGTGCACACGAGGTGCTGCGACAACGAGCGAGTGGCCTGAACGCCTGAAACGTGGGATGAGAGGCCGATTCCTCGACAGGGCTGTGACTAGCGCATCGTAGAGAAGCCCAAGTGCCCAGCTATCCTTGACAGCATCTAGTTCAATGTTCCCCGCCACCTGTGCGCCAAGAGGAGCAAGTGCCGCCAATAGCTCCTCGTCTTTGCCGAAGACTGCGAGTTCGCGACCATTCGCAGCTACAACTGCCCTGCTACGCCTCTCTTTCAGCAAGGCTCTTACCTCTGGAGAGGTCACAGGCCGCGCCAACGTAATTCGTCGTGCATTAGTTGGCATCGACTCTATGAGGAGTGACGAGTACCTGAGCACTGGAAACGAACGCGGCGTCGCGTCGGGCAGTTTGACAGGCACAGCCCGAGGAGCGGGGCGTCCCTGCATCACGTGCTCGAGGAGCACCTGCGGCAGGTCAATGTGTTTGATGACATCGGCTGCGAGTTCATCGAAAGTCTTGCACTCAACCACGGCCACATCCACTCCAGCGGATTGGGCGCTCTTGAGGAACTGAGCTACGGCCGGCAAGAGGCGCGACGCCGAAGAAGTCACCCAATAGAGGCCGTTGGGGAATGGGGCGCTCTCTTGAAGAACTGAATTCAAGGCCTCCATTATTGATGCGTCGCGACCGCTATAGCCGACAAACACCAAGCCGTAGCGCTTGCTGACTTCAATCAATACGTGCCGCATCCTTTCGTCTTGTCGTTCCAGCTCTGAGCCAGTGTTCTTGATCGATGCGGATTGGTAGTCCCCGTGGAGCTTTGCAACCAAAGGCCAGTCGGACTCATTGAGGCATCGCAATGCGCGTTCAGCGGAGTCGATCGCGGCCACAGTTGGCCGAGCCTGCTGTCCGGTTGGCAGTAACGAATTGGCCGCGTATGCAGCTTCCTCAACAAGCGGGTCGAAGTTTGTCGTGAATACGCAGTCGATCTTTCGCGCGGTCAAAAGGCTGCCAAGCACCCGATGTCCGAAACATGGCTTGCCCTTTGTGATGGCGTCGCTGATGTATTGTCTCCGGTGCCGGGGCTGTGGGTACACCGCCTCAAACGCAGCCGCGTACTCAGCAGGATCCCCATCCGGCGGAAGGATCGAAGTCCGGCGGAAAAAATCCTCAATCCGATCAATCCATACTTGGTCGCCAGTGTCGATCTCGCGTTTCGATAGGTTGTTCTCCCGACAAAATATCTGTGCCTTGAAATCCCGAATCATTGCATAGCCAGTGGGGATCCCTGAGGATGCCGATGCTCCGGCGCCTAGAAACCAAGCGACTAGATTTGGCCTTAACGCCAGTGCTGTGGCGAACTCCATTGCAGAGATGGTGGAGATAGAGCTGTGCACGGTGCTCCTTTTCTCTAACTGTATCTTATTTCGTTGTCCTTCGTATCATGAGTTGGGTGCTTTGCAGCATCGAGTGTGTCGATTTCCTACGTCTGGGAAGCTGTGAGGCGGCAAGAATTCCGTGAACATGAGAGTTTGCATGAATATCGAACTCATGATCCGCGACCTAACTGAAACTGGTCGTAAGTGTCCCAAGGCTCGTCCTCCTCAATTTCTCTGACATCGACGGTGTCGTCGAACTGCAGGATGGTTAAGGACAGATCGAGGAACTCAGATACCATCGCCAACTCTCGCACAGGTTCGGGTCCCCGGCTGAAGTTCCTTACTCCGGCCGGCCGCGAAACGGGTTGACTCGAGACGAACCCTTTTTCGTCGGCGCCGATGGCTGCCAGTGCGTTTTCAGGGATTTGCATCCCCGATCGAACGAAGATCCCACTCTTGAGGGCGGCCCTGCTTGCACGTCCCCATGTCGCGTAGCCGTCGCGCGCGACGACCATGGCCGCCCGCTTGTCGGTGAAGTCGATCCACTTTCGGCAGGCGGCCGTGAGCGAAACGCCGTAGCGGTCCGTGACGTGATTCAGGAGGTCGACGGTCATCTCCTCGCCGTCCACCTGTGCGCGGTAGTCATCGAGCGGCATCAGAAGGAAGGACGCGAACGTGTCGGCCTCCTCCTCACGCTGCCTTTCGGCATCTTGCCACGCGCTGGGTCGCAGCGGCTTACACTGGAAGTCGCAATCGCGCTCGAGGGTGCCGCTCACATAGTCCTGGCCGGAGAGGGGCGGCCGATGCAGCTGATAGTGGCCGAATTCATGCGCGATGGTGAACCGTACACGGCCGCGATAACGGGGATCGTCGTTGTAAACAATGTGCCATTCCGGACGCCTTCGATGTGGCCGGAGCATCCCCTCGAAGCCTGGTAACTCCCCACCGACGATCTTGCCGATCGGGTCCTCGTTATTCCTCGACACCTCGCGAGCAAGAGCTTCGATATCGACCGGGAAACGGTCCTCTCCGAGAACCTGACGAAGGAGGTTCGAGAGCCGATTAGCCTCCTTCTGCGGAGATTTGCGCTTTCCGTCAGTCATCAGTCGTCGTCCAGGATATCCAGCATCTTGCGAAGGCGCTCTTTCACTGGCGCGTCGAGTTTCTTGTATTTTCGGAAGAAGGCAACGTCTTCAGCATTTTCCTCCTCCTGTTCTCCATCGCCAACCAGCAGGAACTCGACGGTGGTGCCGAGTGCGGTGGCGATCAGGGCCAGCTTTTCGGCCGAGGGTCGCGCGACTTCCTTGTTCTCTATCTCCCACATGTAGCTTTTGCTGGAGCCGACCCGCTCAGCGAGTCCTTCCAGGGTGAGGCCGCGCTTTCGCCGTAGCTCGCGAACGCGCTCCCCCAGTGGTGTTGGCACGGTGAACTCCTCTCCATCGGCGGTTCGTTTTTGCCATACCTCTAGTTCTTGACACGCCATACGCGCAATCCCTATCTTCCGCGCAGGTTCGTTAGTCCGAACTTAGATTCATGCAGAAACCAGACAAGGAGGCCAGAATGGCTGAAGGCAAGAAACCGGGCACGCATCACGTCGTGCCGAACGCGGAAGGTGGATGGGATGTCCGTCGTGGCGGAGCGTCGCGTTCCAGCGGGCACTTCGACACCAAGCAGGAGGCGGTTCAGCGCGCCCGCGAAATCAGCCGCAATGCCGAGACCGAGCTGAAGATCCACAACCGTGATGGGCGGATCGCGCAGTCGGACTCGCACGGCAACGATCCCCGCAACATCAAGGGCTGAGGAGGTTTAGGGCATGGCGTCGGTGACGAACTTTATCCGCAACACCCCTCCGGCCTGGCTGCGAGACTATTTCACCAAGACAGGGATCGTGTTGCCGACGCCTGTGGATTGGGACGCGTCCGAACCGGAGGTCGTGAAGCCCTTGCTTCAGGCGGTCGACGAAATGGACGACGAAGCACGGGGCCGCATCATCAACGACGGCGAGCGCGTCAGCGCGATGGCCGACGATGCGGGCCAGACGGCGCTCTACAGTGTCATCGACGATCGGGAAGTTCTCGACGAACTCGAGAATGGCCACGCCCGGTCGCTGTGGCTTTTCCTCAGCGACCGGGACCGGTTCCGGCATGCAGAAGAGGTCCGCTTCACCGACGAGCGCCGTCGCGGGCGGAGCTGGGATGGCTTCCTCTGCGATGCGAACCTTAACGTCCGTCGCGACGCGCATGCTCTGGATGCGTTCAAGGCGGCGCTGCGGAAGAGGTTCGCGTCGAAGAACGTCCATGTTGATATCTTCGAGCGGGTACGGCCCACCTTCGACGGCGACGACTGCGAGCTCGTACAGATCACGGTATACAGGGAGGGCTTGCCGGACGATCAGTTCGCCTTTGATGACGACGGAGAGTTGGTGCGCCAGCCTTATCGGCCCGTCTTTGAGGCTGCCATGACCTATGAGCCCGCGACCGGGGTGATCGAGGTCGTCGCCAGCGATCGCGAAAGCCGGTCCGAGATGGCGCAGTTTCTCGCGCGGGATCTTCTCGGCGTGGAGTTCAGGGACGAGAAGGTGCCGATGCGGCACTACGATCTCGCGGTGCTCTTGGCGCCGCATTCCTTCCCGACCGATGTCGAGGACGGGATCGAGCGGGTCGAGGTTCGCCAGCTGAGGCTGATGCCGATCGACGCCGTCGGGGAACGCGTTACTCTGGAATGCCTCAGCAAGGCTGACCGCAACATCTGGACGATGGCTGAGGCTCGGCTTGGCCCCGGCAATCCGCTCAGCGGCGGCTGGGTGGCGACGCAAGCGAAGCTGGCGATCAAGTTCCACCGGAAACCGGGCGCTCGGCGTGGCCGCACGCTGCCGCTGACGATCACCATGCCGCACGGCTGCAACCTCAAGGATCAGACCGAGGAAGAGCAGGTGATCGGAGAGAAGTACCTGCGGCGTTGGGGAATTCTGGTCGATGACCCGGTCGTTGTCGAAGATTGATGAGCGCGCCGCGAGGCTTTTCGTCAGCATCGTCGAGACAGAGGAGGCGCGGATCGCCGGCGCCATCCTGAGCGACTATCATGCCACCAGCGCCGCTCCTTTGATCGGCGCTGGTCTCCTGGTGCCGGATGGGCCCGTTCCGGCCGCTACATCGCTGACCGACCATGACGATGAACCTGTGAGCCTCGAATGGTCGCCCGAGCATCAAGCCTACGGATATTTCAGTCCTGCGGCGGGATGGGTAACCGTCGAAGAGAAGCGCCTCCAGGTCTATCGGATCGACCCTCTGGCCTTGCTTCAGCGGCTTGCGGCTCGGCTTGATCTGCCGGTTAAGGCTCGGCCGGCTGAACGCATTTCCGGCACCTTATGGGAGATCGGCGATGTCCGATTGCCTGGACGCGGGGGGCGGGTCCCGGTCTGGTTCGCGCGGAGGCTGACCGATCGGGATGTCTGGCGGCAGGTCGTCGCTTATCTCGGTGGCCGCCCTCCCGCGGATTTCAGGGTCGTGGTGACTACTTCATCGACCCCCGGTCTCGCCGAAGCTGAGCTGTCACGGCACCAGATCATCGCGCTGGATGACCTCGTGAACCATAGCGCGGGGCTCATCATTGAGCCTACCTACCTCGCGGCGCAATTGAAGACCGGCCCGGTTTCCCGAGCGGCCGATCCCGTGCGCCACGCGGCTGGGTTCCGGCATTTCTGGGTCGGCGACAGGGAGTTCAAGTTCAGCGGCGACAAGCGGCGCCAGATCGTCGAGTACCTTTTCAATGCATGGGAAAATGGCGTGGAAAGCGTCAGCACCGAGGTGATGTTCGCCGACTTGGAGTTCAAGTCGTCGAGCCGGATGAGAGATATCTTCAAGGATCACGAGGATTGGCGGGACCTGATCGAGGCGACGGGCGGGTCCTGCAGGCTTCGCGTCAGGGAGCTCCTGGAGCAGCAGCGGGCTCGCGCCGATTGATGGTGTCCTCAGCCAATTGAAGTTGTTCCATAACCCAGTCGAAGGGTGGAGCGTCGCCGAGCATCATGCCCTGCATGGCCCCGTAGTCCTTCTCGATCGCCGCGCGCAGTTCGTCAGAAGGCACCACGCGGAGCGACCCGGGAATGGCTTCATCGAACTTCTTCCAGGCCTGCTTGAACGCGATGAGGTTGTGCTCACGCACTGCCGTGAGCAACGCCTCGTCGGCCAAAGCCGCCCCGCCGATGTCGGTGCCAGTGATCATCGCGACGTCGTAATAGTGGCGCGATATCCTGTCCTTGTCCGCAGGCACCCGACCTTCGTCGCGATGTCCGCAGAATGCGCCGTGGAGGATCAGAAGTTTTTCCAGGTAGGTCCGCGCCGGGGAGATGACATGGATGTTGCCGACCTCGAACGACCAATCTTCCGCGAGGTCCCCTGTGATATAGGGGGTCACGCTTGCCCTCACATTCGGATCCAGCGCCGAGCGCGCGCCCGCTTCGAGCTTAACGCGCGGCAAGACGTAGGGAAGATCGGCGCTCGGGTAGAGCGTGGGGTACTCGATCAGCAGTGTCTGTTGATCCGCATCCTCGTCGTCGGGGACGATCTCGCAGCGCTCGTCGAGAAGCGACCCCAGAGCCGCAGCGAGATCGCCGCGGATATAGGCGCTGCAGGCCTCTTTCAGCTCGTCGAACAGCGCTTTGCGCTTCTTTCCGGAGATGCCTTCGGGGTTTGTCGGGTCGCGTTCGGCCCCGAAGCCCAGTCCGTCGCGACAGACGACTAGATCGATGTCCTCCGAGAAGCGGCGGATAAGCCCAAACGCCTTGGACAGCGCCGTGCCGCCCTTGAACAGGAGTTGCGGGTGGCTGTCCGGCAGGCGGTTGTAGAGCGCGTCGAGCACGAAGCAGACCCAGAAGTCCTTCTCGACGTAGCTGGGCAACGTGTCGAGACGGTCGGCCGCCGCCTCGAACACGTCCTTTCTGTCCTGATCCGAAAGCGCGAGAAACCGCGCGTAGCTCTCGCTCATCGCGCAGCGGTTTGCGGCTCGACAAGACTATGCGCTAGAGGCGCAGCCCAGCTTGGCAGGCTGCCGCTGTTGCGGACGAGATCCTTCTTCACGGCATCCGGTAGTTTCCGTTTGAGTGTGGTTGCGACCCGCACATCCGAAGCAGCCTGCGGGCCAAGCCAGCGCAGCGCCTGCGCCACGGGCGCAGAGGATTTTCCGGCCCAAACCATCACGCTCGGACCTGCATGCCGCAGGCGAACGGTCCGGTTACCGATCTTCACGTCCCGCGTCGCTCCGTCCGTCACATAGCTTGTCTTCGCCGGGACCGCGTTCGTCAGGCCCAGCTGGTTCGCCGCGGCAATGCCGTCAGGCATGATGCGGATGCTGTCGCGCCGCGCGAGGGCAGCGACCGCTTTGTCCATGTCCACCGGCGCTGGCCGCTTCAGGACGCCACTGGTGCGGGGCATATCGTAGAGCCCGCGCCCAACGCGGCGGAGATCCCCGCTCTTCGCCAGACGTGACAGCGCCTGGTCGACCGCCGCACGGCTGCCGAGGTCAAGGAAGTCCTTGGGAGTGCACACCCAGCGGCCACGACCCTTTGCGCGCACGCGCTTCATGATTCGATCAGCAATGCCAGTCATCTGGGTGGTCCTTCAGGGCTCTATCGTGTCAGAAATATAGAGAGTTTTTCTGACGAAATCAATTCCTCCCCGCACGCTCCCCTTCTGCCTCCCCATCTCCTCCCCTCGCACACCGCAGTCTCGTTCGCAGGCATTCGGCCAATCGCGAAGGAGACGACGATGTCAGTCACACACCTCAACCAGGTCGAGCTTGCGGCTCGATGGAAGATCAGCCCGCGCACGCTGGAGCGCTGGCGCTGGACCGGTGAGGGCCCCGCTTTCATCAAGATCGGCGGCCGGGTCGTGTACCGGCTCGAGGATGTCGAGGCTTACGAGGCCAACCGGCACTGCTCGAGCACGGCGGACAAGCCCGCCGTGAAGCTGG
>NZ_DSDD01000329.1:0-21550 GCF_011048875.1 Rhodovulum sp. | reverse complement strand
GCCCGCAGGATCACGTCATCCCGCATCCGCCAGGCCAGCGCGGCGCGGCCCGACAACTGGTCGTCGAAATCGGAATAGCTGTCATGGCGCAGCGACAACGCCAGGTCGAGCGCGGGCGAGACGGCATATTGCAGTTCGCCGAACGCGGCGGCGCTGTCGTGGCGCTCGCCGTCCAGCTTGGCCTTTTCCTCGGTCCAGTTCGCACCGAAGGCCAGCGTCAAATCGGCGCTCAGGTCCACGCGGCCGAGATAGTCCAGCCGGGTGCGCTCGCCGACGAAATGCCCCGTGATGCCGCCCCTATAGACGCGCTCGGTCTCGACCCAGGAAAGCGCCAGTTCGTGCTCGATTGCACCCGTGGTAAACTCGGCAAAGCTGCGCAGGCCACGGCGGGTCTGGTCAGCCTCGCCGCTGGGGTCGGTGGTCGACCAGTCGAATTCCGACGTGCCATCGGAATAGAGTGCCGAAAAGCCGAGCCGCAGGTCCTCGGTCGCGTCATAGGCGGCAGACAGGATCAGCTGCGTCTGGTCGAACCCGTCCTTCTCGTCATCCGAGGTCCGCGCCGAGAACCCGTCCGTCGTCAGCCGCGAGACGGTCAGCGCCACCTCGCCGCGCGCGCCCTTCTGGCCCAGATTGAGGGTGGCGACGGCCGTGCCGAAGCTGCCCGCCTCGACATTGGCCCGCCCCGAGAAGCCCGGCGCATCCGGCCGCCAGGTGGTGATATCGACCACGCCCGCGATGGCGTTCGCGCCGTAAAGCGCGGATTGCGATCCCTTGAGCAACTCGATCCGGTCAGGCAGGCCGGCGGTCAGCGTGCCGAAATTGAACGCGGTCTGCGGGTCCGAGGGGTCGGTCATGTCGATACCGTCGATACGCACGCCGATATAGCCGCCCCCAAGCCCCCGCAGCCGCAGGGTCGAGGTGGCCCCCAACCCGCCATTCGTGGTGATCGACACGCCGGGCAACAGCGCCAGGGTCTGTCCGATGCTCAGCCCGCCCTGGGCGATGTCGGTGGCGTCCAGCGTCTCGACGGTGGTGCCGGTGCGGTTGATCTCGATCGGCACGAGGCTGGCGGTGGCCGTGATCTCGTCCAGCAGCAGGCTTTGCTGCGCATACGCGGCAAGGGGGGTGAGCGCGGTCACGCCAAGTCCCAGGGCGATTGTCTTGCGAATCATGTCTGTCCCGTGTCCGTTCGCTGGCCGCCGGTGCACCCGGCTGGCCTGTTCAGACTGCAAGTCCTTGGAAAGGCATGCCTTCCCGCAGACGGTGAGGCATCACCACTGCGGAAGGACCGCCGCCCGCATCGCACCCCGCGACGGGACCGGGTGATCGTCCTGGCAGGTCTCCTGGCTCGCGGGTCGTCGCTTGGCTGGCCTTCCCGGGCGCGGGCCCAGTGGCGTTGTCAGCCGCGCTCTCCGCCTACAGTTGCGGGGGCAGCCACGGCATGGGCCCGGGGGCCGCACCGTGTTCCCTTTTCATCACCCGGCCCGTGAAGGCACGGATGAACCAAGACGAAGCGGGGTTAATTCCCTGCGAACGGGCTGTCAAGCCATGCCCGATGCCAGAGGGCAACGCGTGGAGCGGAACGGTCAGGATGCTGCCGTCGCGGGCCGTTCTCCGCGGCAGAGCGCGATCAGGTCGCCGCTTGCCTCTGCCGAGGCCAGGACCAGGGCCGCCTCGCCGCGGAATGCGACCCGCGCAAGCAGCATGCCCTGCTGCCCGGCGCCGGAAAGGAACAGACAGGAGGGTGCGTCGGCCTCGCCACCGGCCACCTGTGCCAGCCTCGCCGCGCCGGCTGCGGCGAAGGCATCGAGCCGGGCGACAAGATCGGCCGCGCCGCTGCGCCCGACAATCTCGCCCCCGGCGAGCCGCAGCCCCGCAAGCGCGAGATCCAGTGCGGCGTCGACCGGGTCGGCCGATGGGCCGTTGTCCGGTCCCGCAAGGGCGGCGGCCAGGGTCTCGACCGAACAGCCGATCATCGTGGGATCGATCCGAATAGGGGGGCGCCCGGCATCCATCCCGATCTCGCGGGCATGGTCCAGAAAGGCGCGGAAGGGACCTATGAAATCGGCAACGATGCGCGCGGCGGCATCGTCCCCGTCCGCCTGCCCGGGTCCCTCGACCCCGGGGCCGTCCAGTGCCAGCAGGCGGCGGCCGGTCACGATCAGGACGAAGCGCTCGCCGCGTTCGTTGGTCAGCACCATCTCGCGGGGCAGGATCGTCTCCTCGATCTCGGTCAGCAGGACCGAGACGATGCCCTCGGTGACCCCGGCCACGACATAGCCCTCGTCGTTGCCCTTCAGCTTGGCAAGCTTGTTGTTGAGCCGGTCCAGATCGCTCACCTCACGACCCCTTTTGCAGGTCGGCCGGGCTGCGGGCGGCGTCTTCGGGCAGGATCGTGTCGATCCCGCGCCGCAGGATGTCCAGGGCCACATGCGGATCGGCGCTTGCCTCCAGCACGCCGCACAGTGCCTCGTCGGGCGCGGCGGGGGTGCTGAGATACACCTCGATCCGGCCGCCCTGCACCGCCACCGCCTCGGCGACCGGTTCCGCCAGCGCCGCATCCGCGGCCGCGCGGAGCGATCCGGTCAATAGCCGCGCCCCCCGCAGGCAAAGGGCGTCCAGCGCCTCCTGCGGCGGGACCGGCAGGTCTGAATCGCTGCACAGCACAAGCCGCGCCTTCAGGTCGACATAGACAAGCGACCGGCAACCTGGGGTTGATCTGCGCAGGGATTTCATTCGCTCGGTGGGCACCATCGCGCGTAGTCTAGTCGATATTTCCACGCCTTCCACACCCAAAACACATCCCCTGCTTGCCGGACGCGGGCGACGCTCCCGCGCCCTGCGCCGTGGCCCGGCATGAAAGGCCGCCCCGCGCCGTCAGAGCAGGCCGAAACGGTGCATGTCGTTGTCGGTCGGCCGGCCCGCGCGAGCGGGGGCGCGGCCCGTGGTCACACGCCGCGGGCGCACGCCCTCGGACGCGGACAGGTCGGGTTCCGGTCGTTCGGTTTCGGGTGCAGCCTCGGGACGCGGCGGGGAAAGCGACACCGCGGCGGGCATCGCTTCAGTCCCGGCCGCGCCGGGGACACCGGTCTGCATGTCCTGGAGAAGCCTGACAAGGCACTGGCCGAACGCCTCGGCACCGCTGGCGGCCCAGAGCGCCGGGTCCGTGCGCCCCTCGACCGCCTCGGTCAGCGAGATCGGGAAGCTTGCGGCGAACAGCCCCTCGGTCTCGCGCCGCACGCGTTTCAGCACGCGCGCCCGATCCTCCTCGGTCAGCAGCTTGTCGCAGCGCGTCAGCAACAGGATGCTCGTCTTGCCCAGCCGGTCCGACAACTCGTCCCAGACCGCCGACTCGCTCTGGCGCCATGCCTGGGTGGCATGGGTGCACCAGATCACCCCGTCGGCCTGCCCGATCACACCCTCCCAGACGCTCGAGTCCATGTTGGGGTCCGAGATCCCGGGCATGTCGATCAGGTCGCACAGCGTCAGCAAGTCGGCCTCGGCGAAAAGCTGGACCAGGCGGGTATCGGCGGCCGACACGTCGGACATCCTTTCGATGTCCAGCGGATGGATCGTGCCGTCGCGATCCTCGCGCCAGGCCTGCCCGCTGCCATGCGATATGCGCACTGGCGGCAACTGGGTCGCGGTCACCTTCACCGGCAGCGGGTTCTGGCCGATCAGCAGATTCGACAGCGTGCTCTTGCCGGCGCTGAACTCGCCCATCAGCGCGATGCAGGGTTTCTTGGCCGGGACGGGCGCCGGGTCATGGCTCGGCTCCGGGGATGGTTGGGGCGCAGGCTCCATGGCCGCAACAGCGGCACCGATCTTGGCGAAATCGTCGGGATGGGGGTCTGTCATCGCTGTCTAGCCTTCCTGTCCTCGCTCAGGCCGCTTCCTGTCGCATCGTCGCGACGGCGGTTTCGATCTGGCGCAACCGTTCCGCGCGCGCCTGATAGCCCAGCGCGGCGCCCAGGTCCTGTGCGGTCGGCGCGGCCTTTTCGGCCAGGGCCGTCACGATCTCGCGCTGTTCCTCGAGGAACCCGGCCAGCGTTCGCAGCAGATCGGCATGGATCGCTTCGGCATGGTCATGGCTCAACTCGTCGAGGATCGGCGCGGTTTCCTCGCGGATCATCTTGTAGAACTCGGCCGCGAAGCTGCGATAGCCCTTGCGGCGCAGCCACCAGCGGCGCCACCAGGTGCCCTTGACGTCCAGCGCGATGGTCTGGGCGATGGCCACCGGCGGGTTCAGCCGCGGCGGTTCCGGCGGCTCGATCGCAAGCGCCTCGGTCAGCCCGAAGGCCGCGCGGTAGGTCGCCGCGACCTCGGTGGCTGCGGTCTCCAGGATTGCCCTTGCGTCGTCCTGTATCCGCTTGCCGAAGACCTGGCAGGCCGTGCGAAGAAGCAACCGCAGGCCCGTGGGTTCATAGGACCAGACCGTGCCCTCGCCGTGTTTCTCCAGATGCTCGATCAGCGCCGCGGTCGCGCGGTCAAGGAAATTGTGATGCGACCGTTCCAGCCGCACGCCGAAGGCCTCGCGCTGGGCGGCAAAGGCATTTTCCAGCAAGGCCGTCGCGCGCTGCTCGATCTGGTCGAGCTGGCGCGAGATCCGGGCGGCGTCCAGTGTCACCGCCTGACCGCCCGCCACCGCAAGCCCGATCGAGCGCTGCGCCGCGGTCACGCCGCGGGCCAGGTTGCCGATGCTTCGGGCGATCCGGTCGATCGCCTCGCCCCCCACGCCCTCGGCGACACGTTCGCCCAGGGCACGGTAGAGCGCCGGGATGCCCGACAGCCGCCAGACGCCTTCGATCGCGTCCTGTGGGCCGTCGCCGGAGGCGTTCTCGCTGCGCGCGAAGGCGATCAGCGCCTTGCGGCTGTCCGCGCTCATCTGCGCCAGCGTCCCCTCCAGCGCGTGCTGGCCCCAGACCGCGCTGCCGAACAGGATCGGCGCGTCGGCCGGGCCTTCGTGGCGGGCAAGCGTGGCGCGGATCGAGTCGCGGATCTCGGCGATCTGGGCCGCGGGATCGGGCAATTCGTCGATGCGATTGACGAAGATCACCACCTCGCGCGCCTTGACCGCCGAGATCAGCCGGATCAGCGCCATGTCGACGCTGGACAGGGCCTGATGCGCCGACAGCACCAGCACGCAAAGCCGGCTGTCGCGGATCGCGCCGATGGTGATCTGCTCGCGCATCAGGAAGGTGTCGTTGACCCCGGGCGTATCGCGCAGGCACAGCTTGAACGGCACATTGGCATGGGACACATGCAGGTCGGCCGACTTGGTGATGTCGGCGAAGCGCCCGCGCATGTCGAAGGGCTCGCCCTCGTCATCCTCGAAATCGTCGCCGAGGCAGACATAGCGTTCGACCAGTTCCTCGTCGAATTTGCCGTAACGGTGTTGCTGTCCGAGCAGCAGTTCGAAGCGCCGGCCCAACCGGCCCTTGGATTTCTCGCGCATCCGTTCGACCTGGCGGCGGACCTTCTCCAGTTCCTCCTCGGCCCCGGCGCGGCTGGCCAGTTCGCCCATCCGACCGCCCCTCTCGATCAGGCGGTCCCATTCCTGTGGGTCGAAGAAGCGGAAATTCGCCCCGGCCGCTTCGGTCGACCCGGCGGGCGCAATGTGGATCGAGGTGACCACCGAGGTCCAGGGATTCACGTCGGCGGGCAACAGCCCCGGCCAGCCCGCCATCGCGTTGATCAGGGACGTCTTTCCGGCCTTGACCTGGCCGATGAAGGTGATCGCGGGTTCGACCAGGTCGAGTTGGGCGCCCAGCCGGGACGCCCCGCGCGCGACGGTGGCATCGCCAAGCTCGGCCAGATCGGCCAGCGCGCGGCGCATCTGGTCCATCCGGTCGATGAACCCGGCGAAACCATCCATGCCCAGCGCCAGCAGCCCCGGATTGGCGGTCTGCGGGCGGGCCGCTTCCAATGCGAGTCCTGCGCGTTCGTCCAGCGTCACCTCGAGGTCCCCCTCCTTACTGCGCGGAACCTGCCCGGCTCCGCCCGAAACCGGCCGCGTCCCTGGGTGTTGTCGCGGCCGTAGAAACAATTTTTCCTGCCATGATGGCCTGAGCGTGGCGATCGTGTGGCGTTCACTGGGCGGCGCCTTCCGTTCAGTCGACCAGCCGTGCCTCGAAGCCGCGCCGCAATTGCAGCAACAGCGTCACCGCATCGGCCGCCGCGGTCTCGTTCTCCTCCAGGGTCAGCAGCAGTATCATCTCGTTGGCCTCCAGAACGTCATCCGCCAGGTCGCCGGAAAGCCTCGCATCCTCGATGATCTTGCCCAGCGCCTCGGCGGCACGGGCACAACGCTCCAGCAGCGGCTTGATCTCGTCGCGGGCATGTCCTTCGATCCGGTCGGGGAAATCCTGGCAGATTCCGTCCAGCATCCGGATCGCCCGGGCCGAGAGGTCCGTCTCGGGCGCTGCCGAGATCCTCGCGTCATCCGGCAGGTGGGGGCCGAGGTCCTGCGGTCCGAGCGCCATGGCCGTGTCCTGGCCTGCCCTGCCCTGCGACCCATCGCCCGGCCGGATCGGGGTTCCGGGTGCGGGCAGTGCCGCACCATGGCGGCGCACGAACAGATTGGCGGCATCCAGATCGGCGCTGCGGCCCTGTTCGATCATGCGCGAGAGCGCCTCGAACAGGGCGGCGGCGCCGCTGCGGGCATGCAGCGCCGGATCGGCGATCCCGGTGCTGTTCATGGCCGTGGCGGCCTGCGCGGTGGCGATCGGCAGAAGGCTGTGAAATTCCGTCTCGACCACCTCGCGCAGATCGTCCAGCCGGTCCTCCAGCACCCCTTCGCGCATCAGGGCGTCGGCCTTCGTCAGCACGAGAAAGGCGTGGTCCTTCAGGTTATTGGGCACCCGTGCCCAGATCTGCGCCTCGTCATGGGCAAAGCCCTGGGTGCACCACAGGATGATGTCGGGCGATGTCTGCTCGATCGCGCCCGCGCCGGGGATCCCGCTGCCCGGGGTCGGCAAGTCCAGCTCGATGACCGCGAGGTTGCGGAACAGCACCGACGGCGTTTCCACGGGCTCTCCCGGTGCGCCGACCGATGGCGGTGCGGCCTGGCCGCAAATCAGGCGCGCCAGTTCGGACTTGCCGCTTCCGACCGGTCCTGTCACCAGCAGCCGCAGCGGCGCGCTCAGCCGCCCCAACAGCCGCTTTCCGTATTCGCGTGCCTTGCGCGGCAGGTGATCGGACGCAAGGATCGCATCAAGCTGAGCCAGCACATCCGGTTCGGGTGTCGTGATCATTGCGCCCGCCTTCCCAGCGCCATCAGGAAGCGCGTGGCCAGCGGCAGGGCGCGAACCGATCCCCCCTGGCGCAGGTGCAGGAAGGAAAGCGCGGCGCGCTTGTGCGGCCGCTCGGTCGGGGCGGGGAGATGGGGCGCGACAGCGGGTTGGCAGCCGCGGGCGACGACCCGGATCACGGTAAAGCAGACATTGTCCTGCTCTGGATCGCCCTGCGTTTCCAGCTCGCAGAACAGCGCATTGGCGATTTCCGCGCTCGTGCGCCGCCGATACTGGACCAGCAGCGCGCGCAGCCGTTCCCGGTCGATCGAGTCGAGCCCGTCACTGGCCGCGACGATGATGTCGCCCACCGCAAGGCCGATCGGTCGGTCGGGACAGTCGATCTGGTGGATCTCGGCTCCGGTCAGCGCCGAAGTCAGGCAGTTGCGGTCGGGATGACGCCGCGCCTCGTCCGCGCTGAGCAGGCCCAGACGCATCATGTGGTCGATCTGCGGCGCGAGCGAATGGTCCTCGTTGATCTGGCGCAACTGTCCGTCGCGAAACAGGAACAGCGGCGAATCTCCGACCGAGAGCCAGAACAGCTGATCCCGCGCCACCGCCAGCGCGACAAGCGTCGTGCCCATGCCGGTGGTGGCGGCATGGCTGCGCATATGCGCGGCGATGCTGCCATTGGCCCCGCGCGTGGCCTCGCGCAGGATGCCGGGCGCATAGCGGATGAAGCGGTCGGGATCGTTGCTGCGCAGCTTCAGTTCGCTGAAGACCTCGGTCACCGCGATCCGGCTGGCGACATCGCCCGCCGCATGGCCGCCCATGCCGTCGCCCAGCACCGCAAGCCCGATCTCGCCGCCGATCGTGAAATCGGCGATGATCGCGTCTTCCTGATGCTCGCGCCGCCCCTGGCCGATGCCGGTGGCCACGTCCAGGCGCAGGTCATCCGTGTTCGGCATCGCGCCGGTCCGTCGACCAGGTGAAGCCGGGGCCGCAGAAGGCCACGAAGCGCAGCGTGGTTTCGCCGATGCGGATCGTGTCGCCATCCGACATCTCCTCGGTGCTGAGCAGCGGCTGGCCGTTCAGGCGCACGATATTGACCTTGCCGCCCGAGCCGAGGAAGAACTGCCCCTGCTCATCGTCATAGGCCAGCAGCGCGTGGCCCGAGCGCGATATCGAGCTGTCGCCGAAATCAAGCCGCACGGTCTGGTCCGCGCCGCGCCCGATCTGCGAGACGCCCGCAAACAGGGTGAAATGCGCGCCGCGGCCCGGACCGTCGACCACCACTAGCCAGCCGACGGGAAAGCCGGGCACGGCGCCTGTCGACGGGCCGGCACCGGCATCCTGCGCAAAGGGGTCCGCAACGGGGTCGCCGGCATGGCCGAAGCCCAGCAGCCGCGTGCGCGCGCGGTTCGCCCCGCCGCCCGCGCGGCCTGCGGCGGGCGGGGGGGCCTCGAAGGCCGCGCCCTCGTCCGGTGCGCGCCCGTGCGCGATATCCGGGCGGTACTCGGCCGCCGGGGCGGCCGGGCGGGGCGGCTGGACGTCCGGCGATCCAGGCAGGCCGGCGCGGGCAGAGGCAGGTGGCGGGCGCTGGCGTTCGCCCTCGGAGAAGGTGGCGTGGTCCGGGGCCATCTGGTGGCCATGGGGTGCGGCGCCACGGTCGTCGCCGGGGAAGAGAACGGGCCGGGCGCCGCCCGGCTGGCCCGTCGCGGTGGCGGAGAGGGCCTGGAACTGCTCCTGCGGCGCAGGTCTTTCGGAGCCGGGCCAGCCCGGCGTCGGCGCGTAATCCGCCGCCGGATGGTCCGGATCGTCGTCGTAGAAGGCGTCGTCAATATCCTCCCCGGACGCGACATCAAGCTCGCCCAGCCTCTGGCGAAAGGCGTCCGGATCCCGGGACTGCGGCTGGAGGGTGCGCGGCATCGCCCGCGCGGCTCCGCGCGGCGTGGCTTGCGGCTCGGCCCCCGGCGCTTCGGGCGTGCCGCGGCGAAGCGGGGGGAACGGCTCGACATAATCATTGAACTCGTCGGCGTGCGGTTTGTCGCCATTCTTGCGTCTGAGGAACTTCATGCCTCTGCCTTCCCTGCCTTCCACTTGCTGCGATTGTCGCCCGGCCCGCTCAGGGCCGCACGGTAAACCTGCGCGCCTGTCCCAGTAACAGGCCGAACCCGCCCGTGCCTGAGTGGCGTTTGCGGCGCCTGGCTGCCCGGCCGCCGTCCTCGTCCTCGTGCCCGGTCGCGCTGTCATCCGGCTCCGGAACTGTGCTCACGGACGCGCTCGCGTCCTCGTCCTCGTCCTCGTCGTCGTAAAGCGACCGCCACGCAAAGGCGGGCTTGCGCTCAGGCAGTTTCGGCGGCTCCGGGCGACGGGCCTGCGACTCGCTTTCGGCGCTCTTGCGGGCTTCCATCACCGCGCGGTTCGTTTCCTCGACCAGCCGCGAGATCGACGCCATCACCTCTTCGTCCATCGGCGGGATGCGTCCCTCGGTCGCCTGCCGCGGGCCGGTCTCGATCATCGCAAGCCATTCATGCGCCGATTGCGGCCGTTCCTTCGGCACCACGTTCAGCGCCTTGTCGATCGCGCCGAGGAAGGCGGGCGCATAGCCCGGCACCCGGCCCTTGAGCGGCTGGTAGGGATCGGGCTCGTTCGCGGCCAGCGCGGCCATCCGCTGCTGGCTGTCGGGCGGGGCCTTGCCGGTGATCAGGTGGCAGAAGGTCGCCGCAAGCGCATAGAGATCGCTGGGCGGACCCTGCTTGATGCCGGCGACGTAGAATTCCTGGGGCGAATAGCCGTCCTTGACCACCTGCAGACGCGACAGCACCCGGCTGCTGCGCGTGGCGCGTTCGCGGGCCGCCCCGAAATCGATCAGGACCGGGTTGCCGGACAGGTCGAGCAGGATGTTGTCGGGCGAGATGTCGCGATGCAGCAGGCTCTGGTCATGCACGAAGGCGACCGCGTCCAGCACCTTGATCAGGATCTCGCGGATTGCCTGGGGCGAGGGCGTCTCGCGCGGATCCTCGATGATCTCGAGCAGGCTTTTGCCCTCGATATAGTCGAGCGCCATGTAGGCGGTGGTGTTATCCGAGAACACCTGATGCACGCCGACGATGCCCGGATGGTTCAGCCGCGCCAGCCGCCGCGCCTCGTCGATGAAAAGATCGACGATCGAATGGAATTCCTGGCTGAAACTGCGCGAGCGGGCATGCACGCGCCGTCCGGCCCGCATGCACAGCGACTCGGGAAAGCACTCCTTGATCACCACGATACGGTCGAGGCTGTCGCGAGCCAGATAGGTCAGGCCGAACCCGCCCGAGTTCAGGAAACGCTCGATCCGGTACTGGCCGTGCAGAAGCTCGGTGCCGGGCTGCAACTCCTCGGCCGGGCCATCCAGCTGCAGGGGCGTCGTGATCTGGGGCACTGCGTTCATCTTGGCGGCCTGGTTTCGCGATTCGGGGTTCAACGGGGGCGAAAGACACCTTGCCTCCTCGGATATGCGTGGAGTGTTCCCGAAAAGCTGGACCAAATCATGGCCCCGGGCATGGCGATTGCGGCGGAATTCGGGAAAGTCCGGGGATGTTTCGCAGCCCTGCCGGTTGCAAAGTCGCGCAAAGCCCCGAACGGGTGCCCGTTTCGCAACGGTCGGGGGCGAATGCGGCCGGTTCGCGCCCGGGCTGCCGGAGTTCTGCGCAGCGGTTGTTTTCGACCGCCCGCAAGCCTACCTTTGCGCGCATGAACCTCGCCGCGACTTTCCCGGGATCCGCCCCAAAGATGCGCGCGCTGCGCGTGGCCAGCTACAACATCCGCAAGGCGGTCGGGCTCGACTGGAAGCGCGACGCCGGGCGCGTGCTCGACGTCATCAACGAGATTGGCGCCGATGCGGTCGTCCTGCAGGAGGCCGACAGGCGGCTCGGCGACCGGCCCGCCGCGCTGCCCCGCATGCTGATCGAGCGCGAAACCGATCTGGTCGTCGTCGATCTGGCACGGAACGGGGTGAGCCTCGGCTGGCATGGCAATGCGGTTCTGGTGCGCCGCGGCACCGCAGTCATGGCCAGCGAGCGGATCACCCTGCCGGGGTTCGAGCCGCGCGGCGCGGTCATGGTGCGGATCGGCCAGCCGGACGGGCGCACGATCACGCTGGTCGGCGTGCATCTGGCGCTGCTCAGGCGCTGGCGGCGGCGCCAGCTTCAGGCCATCGGCGCGCGATTCTGCGAGGATGAAAGCGCGCGCACCGTGATCCTGGGCGATTTCAACGAATGGTCCGAGGATCGCGGATTCGAGCCGCTGGCGGACCGCTTCCGGATCGTCGCGCCGGGCAAGACCTTTCACGCCAGCCGCCCGCGCGCCGGGCTCGACCGGATCGCGCATGGGCGCGGGCTGGCGCTGGCCGCGGCGGGCGTCCACGAAAGCCCGCGCGCGCGGATCAGTTCCGATCACCTGCCGATCTGGGCCGACATGGCGCACGCGCCGGGCTGAACCCGCGACCACCCTGCGCTTGCCTTCCGCCCGCCCCGGGGCCAGCATCGCGCCATGCTGGAGCTTCTCATCCCCGTCCTTGTGCTGGCGCTCGAGGCCGCGGCGATCTGGGCGGCGCTTCGGGCGATCCGGATCTCGCGCACGCCGCAGGGCGCGGTGGGCTGGGTGGTGTTCCTGATCGCCGCCCCCTATCTGGCGCTGCCGATCTTCCTGTTCCTCGGCCATTGGCGGTTGCCGGGCTACATGGCCGTGCGCCGGTCCTCGCAAATCCCGATCGCGGCCTTGTCCGATTTCGAGCCGGCCCGGCGCACCGATGCCACAAGCCTGCCCGAGGGGCTGGGCCGCAGCCTGACGGGGTTCGAGGCGATTGCGGGCCTGCGCGCGGTTTCCGGCAACGGGGTGCGTCTGTTGGTTGACGGGACTGCGACCTATGCGGAGATATTCGAGGCCATCGACCGGGCCGAACGCTTCGTTCTGGTGCAGACCTACATCCTGCGCGACGACGATCTGGGCCGCGAGTTGCAGCGCCGCCTGATCGCGCGGGCGCGGGCGGGCTGCACGGTCAGGCTGCTCTACGACGCGCTGGGCAGCCACCGCCTGCCCGCCGCGTTCAACGCCGAACTGCGCGAGGCCGGTGTGGTCGTGGCCGATTTCCATTCGCTGCGCCGCCCGCACAGCCGCTTTCAGGTGAATTTCCGCAACCACCGCAAGATCGTCGTGGTGGACGGGCGCGAGGGTTTTCTGGGCGGGCACAATGTCGGGGACGAATACATCGGGCGCAACGCGCGCATCGGGCGCTGGCGCGACACCCATCTGGCGCTATCCGGCCCGGCCGTCGCGCAGTTGCAGCTGATCTTTGCCGAGGACTGGTTCTGGGCCACCGAGGAACGGCTGGATCTCGACTGGCAGCCCGCCGCCGTGGCGCAGGATCTCGACGTCCTGATCGTCGCACCCGGTCCCGCCGACAGGCTGGAGACCGGAAGCCTGTATTTCTGCAACGCGATCCATGCCGCGCAGCACCGCATCTGGATCGCCTCGCCCTATTTCGTGCCCGATACCGACATCCTGTCCGCGCTGTCGCTGGCCGCGCTGCGCGGGGTGGATGTACGCATCCTTGTCGCGGCCCGGCGCGATCACTGGCTGGTCTGGCTGGCCGCCTTCGCCTATTTTGACGAGATGCTGGAGGCCGGGGTGGGCATCTATCGCTATACCGACGGCTTCATGCACCAGAAGGTTCTGGTGGTGGACGAGGCGATGGCCTCGGTCGGCACGTTGAACCTCGACAACCGGTCCTGCCGATTGAATTTCGAGGTGACGGCGCTGGTCTTCGAGCGCGATTTCGCCCGGACGGTCGCGGCGATGCTGGAGGCCGATTTCGCCCGCAGCCAGCCCCACACCAAGCGACTGGCCGAGGTGGCGAACCCGTTGCATCGCAGCGCCGCGCGGGTGGCACGGCTGTTCGCGCCGATCCTCTAGCCGGATTCAGCCGCTGGCTCGGGTCTCAGCCGTCCCGCCGCCAGCGCCGGGGCCGCGACTATCGCCGCCGCCATGCCCAGCATCAGTGCCAGCCCCCCGCCTGATAGGTCAGCCCCGACAAGAGCGTGCCCATCAGCCGCCCGCCTGCATTGGCCATGTAGTAGAAGCCCACATCCATCGTCACCCGCTCGGCCCGCGTGAAGGCGAGGATCAGATAGGAATGCAGCCAAGAGTTGATCGCGAAGACCGCGCCAAAGGCCAGAAGCCCCGCCATGGGACAGGCGGTCAGCCAGGGCGCGGGGCCGGGGGCAAACGCAGTGCCCAGCAGGAAGCCCGGCCCCTTGACCGCGTTCTTCGACCCGGTCAGCAGCGCCACCCAGCGCAACAGCTCGCCATTCTCGGTGGGCGCCAGCAGCTTGACCGCGGATTTGGACGACATCGTGGCCAGGTCCTTGGCCACGCCGGATGCCCCCTGCACCGCCATCACATAGGCGACCGACAACCCGATCGCCCAGCCCGGATCAAGCTGCGCCAGCGCCAGCAGCGCCACCACCTGAAGCCCGAGCCCCGCCTACAGCGTCGAGGTCAACCCGAACCGCGCCGCGATCCAGCCCGCGGACAGGTTCGTGACCATCCCCGCGATCTCGTACAGCATCAAAAGATTGGCCAGTTGCAGCGGCGAAAAGCCCAGGATGTGGAAATGCAGCAGCACCAGCATCCTGAGCGCGCCATCGGTCAGCATGAAGGCCCAATAGGCCGCGGTCACCGCGACATAGGCCGACAGGCCCTCGGGGCGGCTCACAGGCTGGCCCCCACCATCAGCGCGACGTCGACAAGCCGGTGGGCATAGCCCATCTCGTTGTCATACCAGGCATAGACCTTGAGCTGGGTGCCGTTGACCACCATCGTCGATGGCCCGTCCACGATCCCCGACCGCGTGTCGTTGACGTAATCGGCCGAGACCAGCGGCCGGTCCTCGTAGCCCAGGATGCCCTTCAGCGGCCCCTCGGCGGCAGCCCTGAACAGCGCGTTGACCTCATCGGGCGTGACCGGGCGCTCCGGCTCGAACACCGCATCGGTCAGCGAGGTGTTCAACAGCGGCACCCGCACCGCATGGCCGTTCAGTCGCCCCTTGAGTTCGGGATAGATCAGCGTGATCGCCGTGGCGCTGCCCGTTGTCGTCGGGACCAGCGGGTTCAGCGCCGACCGCGACCGGCGCAGATCCTTGGCGGGCCGGTCCACCATGGTCTGGGTGTTGGTCACGTCATGGGTCGCGGTGATGACCCCGTGCCGGATGCCGATTGCCTCATGCACCACCCTGACCACCGGGGCCAGGCAATTCGTCGTGCAACTGGCCGCGGTCACGATCCGGTGCCGGGCGGGGTCATAGGTGGCGTGGTTGACGCCATAGACGATATTCGCCGTATCCCCGTCCTTGACCGGGGCCGAGACCACCACCTTCTGGACGCCCGCCGCGAAATAGGGCGCAAGCGTCGCCTCGGACTTGAAGACCCCGGTGCAGTCGATCACCACATCGACGCCCGCCAGCGGCAGATCCTCGATCCGCGACGCCCCGACAAAGGGCAGCCGCACGCCGTCCACGCTGACGCTGTCGGCGTCATGGCCGAAACTGGCGGGCCAGCGCCCATGCACCGTGTCGAATTCCAGCAGATGCGCGTGCATCGGAGGATCGCCCACCACGTCGTTGATACAGGCGATCCGTGCGCCGCGCTCCAGCAGGGGGCGCAGCGCCAGCTTGCCGATCCGGCCGAGACCGTTCAGCGCGTAGACCGTCAGTCCGACAGCCCCGCCACGTCGCGGGCGATGTCGTCCACCGCCTTTTGCAGCGCGACGCGGTCGAGCGTGGCGAAGGGCAGGGCGGCGAAGGTGACGATGCGGTTTCTCAGCGCGCCATAGGCGTGCTGGAAGGCCAGGCTTTTCTGCGCATCCGTCCCCTCGGCCTTGACCGGATCGGGCATGCTCCAATGGGCGGTCACGGGCTGGCCTTTCCAGGGGGGGCATTCCTCGTTCGCGGCCTGGTCGCAGACGGTGAAGACGAAATCCAGATGCGGGGCGTCCGGCCCGATGAACTCGGCCACGTTCTTGGCGCGCAGCACCGAGACATCGTGCCCCTTGTCGGTCAGCACCTTGACGGTAAAGGGGTTCAGTTCGGAATTGGGGATGGTGCCGGCCGAGAAGGCGTTGAACCGATCACCCGCCTCCTTGCGCAGGATCGACTCGGCAAAGATCGACCGGGCGGAATTGCCGGTGCAGATGAAGAGCACATTGTATTTCGGGTCGGCTATCGGGATGACTCTTGTCTGGAGGGGAAAGACCATGGGCGAACAGAGGTCCGGCCGCCCACGGCAACAGTCGAGGAAGAGGTAATCGAAGGTCTGTCTTACTGCCGTGACATCCGTGGAGTAACGCAGCGATGTTCCGTCCCGCGTCTGGGTCACCAGCCGCGCCCGCATCAGCGACGCGAGATAGGCCGAGAGCGTCGAGGGCTTCAGCCCCAACGCCTCGGCAATCTCGCCGGCGGCAACCCGGTCGGGGTGGCGCCGCATCAACAGCCGGAAAATCGCCAGCCGGTGCGGATGGGCGAGGGCGGCGAGGCGGGTGGGAATCACTTTTTCCATATTTCGAGAATATTCGCATATGGATTTCGGCAAGGGTTCCCGTCGGCCGCGATCCCCTTCGCCTTGCCGGTCGCGCCGACGCCCCGGCGTCAGAACGGAAAGAAGAGGGGGATCACCAGAACCGCGGTTGCCGCGAAGATCAGGTTCAGCGGCAGGCCGACCTTGATGAAATCGCTGAACTTGTAGCCCCCCGCGCCATAGACGAAGGTGTTGGTCTGATAGCCGATGGGCGTGGCGAAGCTGGCCGAGGCGGCGAACATCACCGCCAGGATGAAGGAGCGCGGGTCAAAGCCCAGCTCGACCGCCAGCGCGATCACGATGGGACCGACCAGAACCGCCACCGCGTTGTTCGACACCATCTCGGTCAGCGCGCTGGTCAGCACATAGACCGCGGCCAGAACCGCCAGCGGCCCCAGCCCCCCGACCGCGCCCACCGCGCCCTTGACGATCACCTGCGCCGCGCCGGTCTGTTCCAGCCCCATCGACAGCCCCAGCATGCCGAAGATCAGGAACAGGATGCGCCAGTCGATGGCGTCGAATGCCTCCTCGGGATCGACGCAGCGCGTCATCATCACGATCACCGCGCCGATCACCGCCAGCCCGGCAATGTCCATCACGTCGAACGCCGCCAGCCCCATCACGCCCAGGATCGTGCCGATCGCTATCGGTGCCTTCGACCGCCGCGTGGCGCGTTCGGACGGGGCGGACAGGTTGATGATGCCGCCATCCTCCATCAGCCGCTGGATGCCTTCGGGCGGACCTTCCAGCAGCAGCGTGTCGGCGAATTGCAGCCGCAAATCTGGCAGATCCCGCGAGATGTTCTGCTCGGCGCGGTGCACCGCCATCAGGTAGACGCCGTATTTCCGGCGCAGCTTCAGATCCTTGATCGGCCGCCCGCGCAGATGCGATTTCGGGCCGACGCTGGCCTCCATGGTGATGGTCTGCTCGGCGGTCACCGGGGCAAGGTCCTGGTCGTCCATGTCGCGGAACTCGACCTGGCCGTTTTCCTTCAGCCCCAGGATCTCGCCCGTGCCGGTCTTGAGAACCACCCGGTCGCCCGGTTCCAGCGCCAGTTCGTTCATCTTGCGCCGCATCGAGACCTCGCCGCGGACCACGTCCAGGATGCGCGTTTCGGCCCGGTTGAAGGGCAGCTCCTTCAGCGTCTTGCCGACATATTTCGACCCTTGCGGGATCAGCAGGCGCGCCATGAAGCGCCGCTTGCTTTCCTGGCCCAGAACGCTTGACAGCGAGGCGCGGTCAGGTAGCAGCCAGCGCCCGGCGATCATCATGTAAAGCATGCCCACCGAGGCGAAGATCAGCCCCGGCAGCGTCATCTCGAACATGCTCAGCGGGGGCTGGCCGGCCTGTTCGGCAACCCCGCTCATCAGGATGTTGGTCGAGGTGCCCACCAGCGTCAGCGTGCCGCCGAAGATCGCCGCAAAGGACAGCGGGATCAGCAGCCGCGAGGGCGCCACCCCGACCGAGGCCGCGACCGAGATCATCACCGGCGTCAGCAGGATCACGACGGGTGTGTTGTTCATGAAGGCCGACGCCCCCATCGCCCCCACCATCATCAGCAGCATCGCGCGCAAGAGCGAGCCGCGCGCCTGCCGTTTCAGCAGATCGCCCAGCATCGCCACGACGCCCGTGCGTTCCAGCGCGGCCGAGATGATGAACATCATCGCGATGGTGATCGGGGCCGAGGAACTGAACACCTTCAGGAAATCGCGGGTCTCAAGTATCCCCGTCGCAAGCAGCGCCGCAGACGCACCCAGCGCCGTGACCTCGGGCGGGTAGACCTCCTTGACGAAGCTCAGGAACACCACGGCCAGCAGCACAAGGACGAAGATCTGCTCAAGGCCCATGGGCGACTCACTTTTGCGGCTGCGACAATCCCTGCGAATAAGCTACGGGCGCGGCGGCGATTTCAATCGCGAACCGGCGCCATGCCCGGTGCGGCAGCGCCGCTGGGCCCGGCGCTGCTCACTCCGCGGGGGTCACTCGGCCGCCTGTGCCACTTCTGCGCTCGCCCGGTAGTTCAGCACCGGCGCCAGCCAGCGTTCGGCCTCGGCCACGGGGATGCCCTTGCGGTCGGCGTAATCGACGACCTGGTCGGCCTCGACCTTGCCGACACCGAAATAACGCGCCTCGGGATGGCCGATATAAAGCCCCGAGACCGAGGCCCCGGGCCACATTGCCATGCTGTCGGTCAGTTGGATCCCCACCGCGCGCTCGGCATCGAGCAACTCGAACAGCGTGAGCTTCTCGGTATGGTCGGGCTGGGCCGGGTAGCCGGGGGCAGGGCGGATGCCCACATAGGGCTCGCCGATCAGCTCCTCGGGCGCAAAGGCTTCGTCGGGCGCATAGCCCCAGAATTCGCGCCGCACCCGTTCATGCAGCCGCTCGGCAAGCGCCTCGGCGAAACGGTCGGCCAGCGCCTTGACCATGATCGCGCTGTAATCGTCATGCGCGTCCTCGAAGCGTTTCGCGATCCCGATCTCCTCGGCCCCGGCGGTCACGGCAAAGCCGCCTATGTAATCGGGCACGCTGCCCTCGGGCGCCACGAAATCGGCCAGCGCGAGGTTCGGCACGCCGTCGCGCTTTGCGGTCTGCTGGCGCAGGCTGTGGAAGGTGGCCAGCACGGCGCGCCGCGTCTCATCGGTATAGACCCGGATATCCTCGCCGACGCTGTTGGCAGGCCAAAGCCCCAGCACGGCGCGGGGTCGGAACCAGCCTTCGGCCACGATCCTGGCCAGCATCGCCTGCGCATCGTCGTAAAGCGCGCGCGCCGCCGCGCCCTTCTCGGGATCGTCCAGCAGGCGGGGGAACACCCCGCGCAATTCCCAGCTGTGGAAGAAGGGCGTCCAGTCGATATAGCGGGCCAGTTCCGCCAGATCCCAGTCGTCCAGAACCCGCGTGCCCAGCATCGCGGGCCGCACCGGCGCATGGCCCGCCCAGTCCAGCCGCAGCGCATTCGCCCGCGCTGCCGCCAGCGGCAGCCGCGCCTTGGCGGCCTCTCCCCTCGCATGTTTTTCGGCGATGTCGCGATATTCCTCGCGGATGCCCGTCACATAGTCTTCGCGCTGGCCCTCGGACAGCAGCGACGAGACAACGCCCACCGCGCGGCTGGCATCCGTGACATAGATCGCCTGCCCGCGCCGGTAGGAGGGCGCGATCTTGACGGCCGTGTGCACCCGGCTGGTGGTCGCGCCCCCGATCAGCAGCGGAATGTCAAATCCCTCGCGCTCCATCTCGGCGGCCACGTGAACCATCTCGTCCAGCGAGGGCGTGATGAGCCCCGACAGGCCGATCACGTCCACCCCTTCCTCGCGCGCGACCTTGAGGATCTTCTCGGCGGGCACCATCACGCCCAGGTCGATGATCTCGTAATTGTTGCAGGCCAGAACGACGCCGACGATGTTCTTGCCGATGTCATGCACGTCGCCCTTCACGGTCGCCATCAGCACCTTGCCCGCCGCCTCCCGACCGGAGCCCGCCTTTTCGGCTTCCATGTGGGGCAACAGCACGGCGACCGCCTGTTTCATCACGCGGGCCGATTTCACCACCTGCGGCAGGAACATCTTGCCCGCGCCGAACAGGTCGCCCACCACGTTCATCCCCGCCATCAGCGGGCCTTCGATCACGTCCAGCGGGCGGGTGGCCGCCAGCCGCGCCTCCTCGGTATCGGCCTCGATGAACTCGGTGATGCCGTTGACCAGCGCATGTTCCAGCCGCTTGTCCACGGGCAGTTCGCGCCAGCGCAGATCCTTTTCGCGCGCCGCGCCGCCGCCCTGGCCGCGGTAGCGTTCCGCGATCTCCAGCAGCCGCTCGGTCCCGTCCTTGCGGCGGTTCAGAACCACATCCTCGCAGGCTTCGCGCAATTCGGGGTCAATCGATTCATAGACCGCCAGCTGCCCGGCATTGACGATGCCCATATCCATCCCCGCCTTGATGGCATGGAACAGAAAGACCGCATGCATCGCCTCGCGCACGGGCTCGTTGCCGCGGAAGCTGAAGGACAGGTTCGACACGCCGCCGGAGACATGCACATTCGGGTAATCGGCGCGGATGCGGCGCGCGGCCTCGATGAAATCGACGCCGTAATTGTCATGCTCCTCGATGCCGGTGGCCACCGCGAAGATGTTGGGGTCGAAGATGATGTCTTCGGGCGCAAGCCCCGCGACCTCGGTCAGCAGCCGATAGGCGCGGGCGCAGATCTCGACCTTGCGATCCTCGGTATCGGCCTGGCCCGCCTCGTCAAAGGCCATCACGACGACCGCCGCGCCATAGGCCCGGCACAGCCGCGCCCGTTCCAGGAACGCCGCTTCCCCCTCCTTCAGCGAGATCGAGTTGACCACGGGCTTGCCCTGAACGCATTTCAGGCCGGCCTCGATCACCTCCCATTTCGAGCTGTCGATCATCACCGGCACCCGCGCGATATCGGGCTCGGCGGCGACGAGGTTCAGGAAATCGACCATCGCGGCCTTGGAGTCGATCAGCCCCTCGTCCATGTTCACGTCGATGATCTGGGCGCCGTTCTCGACCTGATCGCGCGCAACCTCCAGCGCGGCGGTGTAGTCCCTTTCCTTGATGAGCTTGCGGAACCGGGCCGAGCCGGTGACATTGGTCCGCTCGCCCACGTTCACGAAGGGGATGTCGGGCGTCAGCGTGAAGGGCTCCAGTCCCGACAGCCGCATCCGCGGCGCGACCTGCGGCACGGTCCGGGGGGCAAGGCCCTGCACCGCCCGCGCGATCGCGGCGATATGGTCATAGGTCGAGCCGCAGCAGCCGCCCACCACATTGACCAGCCCCTCGCGCGCGAAATCCGCGACCAGCGCCGCCATTTCCTCGGGCGTCTGGTCATATTCGCCCATCTCGTTGGGCAGCCCGGCATTGGGATAGGCGCAGATCAGCGTGTCGGCGATGCCCGCCAGTTCCGCCAGATGCGGGCGCATCGCATCCGCCCCCAGCGCGCAGTTCAGCCCCACGGTCAGCGGCCGGGCATGGCGCACGGAATGCCAGAAGGCGGTGGGCGTCTGCCCCGACAGCGTGCGTCCCGACAGATCCGTGATCGTGCCCGAGATCATCACCGGCAGCTGCAGGCCGGTTTCGGCAAAGACCTCCTCGCAGGCAAAGATCGCGGCCTTGGCGTTCAGCGTGTCGAAGATCGTCTCGATCAGGATCAGATCGACGCCCCCTGCGATAAGCCCGCGCAACTGCTCGCCATAGGCCAGCCGCAGATCGTCGAAGCTGACAGCGCGATAGCCCGGGTCGTTCACATCGGGGCTGATGGATGCCGTGCGGTTCGTCGGCCCCAGCGCGCCTGCCACGAAGCGGCGCCGCCCATCCTCGGCCTCGGCCCGGTCCATCGCGGCACGCGCCAGCCGCGCGCCCGCCTCGTTCAGGGCAAAGACCCGATCCTCCAGCCCGTAATCGGCCTGCGCGATGGTGGTCGAGGAAAAGGTGTTGGTCTCGACGATATCCGCCCCGACCATCGCATAGCGGTAATGGATGTCCTCGATCACGTCTGGCCGGGTCAGGTTCAGAAGGTCGTTATTGCCCTTCTGCGGCTGGTCGGAATGCAAATGGCAGGCGCAGCCCCCGCCGCAGCCGGTGAAATCGCCCTCGCTCAGGCCAAGCTTCTGTATCTGGGTGCCCATCGCCCCGTCCAGGATCAGGATCCGCTCGCGCGCGGCATCGCGGATCGCGTCGAAGACGGGCGACAGG
>NZ_DSDD01000242.1:0-21981 GCF_011048875.1 Rhodovulum sp. | reverse complement strand
CGCCCATGCTCCCCCCAGAACCCTTCCGGATCCTCCACCGACCGGCGATACATCTGCGCATACAACGCCCCGTCAACATGCGCAGAACGCACAAAATCAGAAGACGGAGCGTAAAGCTTGTCGGTATCGTCCCCGGGCGCTGTCACGTTCATCGTCTCGGTCTCCTTCTCCTGCCGACCGGAAGACGCCGCAGCGTCACCGGCCCTCACGTTTTTGGCATTTACCAAAGTCTGTAAAGAATCAACGATGCAATGCCGGTTCATTTGTAAAATTGTGAAGGCGCTAACCACGAAGGTGACGTAGTTTGTAAAAATATTGACATCCTTCTTTCGTTGATCGTGGTGCGCGGCCGCCGCTCCGGGGGCGGACCCGGGCTCAGGTTTCGTAGCGCGCGGCCCCTGGCGCAGATCGTCCACCGGCACGACGCACACCTTCAGGCCCAGCCGATCGCGCAACCGGGCCTTGAGCGCGCGATAGAGGTCGTCGGAGGCGATGCAGAGCCCCTCGCAGAAGGTTTCGGCGGCGGTTTCAAGCTCGGCGAAATGGTTGCGCTTGCGCCGGAAGTCGTCGTGCACCACCGCCTCGGGCGAGGAGGCAAGCAGGGCTTCGCCATCCTCGCGCGAGGCATCAGTGACCTAGAGCAGCCGGTCGGTCGCGGCAAGATAGGCACGGTGCAATCGCAGGAAGCGGGCCACCAGTTCCGGGCTGTGGGCCTGGGCTGCGCGCAGTTGCGCAAGGTCGGGGCGGCGGCTGTCGAACAGCGGATCCTGCACCGTCGCGCGCAGATCGGCCAGAACGGTCGTGTCCTCGTCCTCGGCGATATCGCACCAGTCGATGCCATAGGTCTCGGACAGCTGCAGCATGACCGCGAAGGACACGCTGCGTTCGTTCTTTTCCAACAGCCCGCCCGGCGCGTCGATTTCACATCTTCACAACTTCGTGAAAATGTAAAATCTCGCGTTCACAGCAGGACCCGTATTCGTTTCTCCTTTGGCTTGACATGTGGGCAAGTCGGCGCGGGTGAGGGCGCGGATCAGGCGCGCGAGGAGGATCCCGACATGAAGACCGGTTTGACCCATCTGTTCATTCCCGGCCCCACGAACATTCCCGAACCCGTCCGACAGGCCACGAACGTGCCGATGCAGGACATGCGGGCGCCCGATTTCGGCGACCTGACGCCGGGGCTGTCCCGCGATCTGAAACGGGTCTTCCGCACCGAAACCGGCACCGTCTTCCTGTTCCCGGGTTCGGGGACGGGTGCGTGAGAGGCGGCGATCACCAACACGCTGAACCCCGGCGACAAGGTGCTGATGTCGCGCTTTGGCCAGTTCTCGCATCTCTGGGTCGAGATGGCGGAACGGCTGGGCCTCGATGTCGAGGTGATCGACGTGCCCTGGGGGCGGGACCGGTCAAGGAATATGCCCGCCGCCTGGGCGCCGACCGAAAGGGCGAGATCAAGGCGGCCTTCGTCACCCATAACGAGACCGCGACCGGCGTGACCTCGGACGTGGATGCGCGCGAGGTGATCCGCATCGGCCACCTGGGCGATCTGAACGAGGGGATGTGCCTGACCGCGCTGTCGCTGGCGGAACTGTCGCTTGCCGCCGCAGGCGCCAGGATCGCGTTCGGTTCGGGTGGCGCCGCCGCCCAGACATGCTATGCCGGGAACGCCCCGTCGGCCCGAATGAACATCGCCGCCGAATGAGGCAGGTCAGAAACCTCCAGAACGGAGACAAGGTATGAGCCACACCCTGCACCCGCTTAGACGGCAACGCCTGCAGCGGTCCGAACTCGCGGTCCCGGCCTCGAACCCCACGATGGTCGAGAAGGCCGCCGAAAGCGAGGCCGATTACGTCTTCCTCGACCTCGAGGATGCGGTCGCCCCCCCCGAAAAGGAGCAGGCCCGCAGGAACGCGATCCAGGCGCTGAACGACATCGACTGGGCGGCCAAGGGCAAGACGGTCTCGGTGCGGATCAACGGGCTTGATACGCATTACATGTACCGCGATGTCGTCGACGTGATGGAGCAGGCGGGCGACAAGGTCCACACGCTGCTGGTGCCCAAGGTGGGTGTGCCTGCCGACCTCTACATGGTCGAGGCGATGGTGAACCAGATCGAGCAGGGCAAGGGATACCAGACCCGCGTGGGCCTTGAGGCGCTGATCGAAACGGCGCTGGGCATGGCCAATGTCGAGGACATCGCCCGCTTTGGCGGCCGGCTTGAGGCGCTGCATTTCGGGGTGGCGGATTACGCGGCCTCGATGCGCGCGCGCACGGTGAATATCGGCGGGCTGAACCCGAACTATCCGGGCGACCAGTGGCATGCCTCGATCAGCCGGATGGTGGTGGCCTGCCGGGCCTATGGCTTGCGGGCGGTCGATGGTCCCTTCGGCGATTTCTCGGATCCCGAGGGCTACAAGGACGGTGCACGGCGGGCCGCGGCGCTGGGCTGCGAGGGCAAATGGGCGATCCATCCCAGCCAGATCGCGCTGGCCAACGAGGTGTTCAGCCCGCCCGAGGCCGAAGTGACCCGCGCGCGCCGGATCATCGAGGAGTTGAAGAAGGCCGAGGCCGAGGGCCGCGGCGCGGCCTCGCTCGACGGCAAGATGATCGACGCGGCGTCCGAGAAGATGGCGCAGAACATCCTGACCGTGGCGCAGGTGATCGCGGCCAAGGCCTGAGCGGCAGGGGCCTGTGTCGGGCGCGGGTCCCCGCTTGCCGTAACGGAACGAAGTCTGTTAAATCGCCCTCAGGGAGATGCATCATGGATATTCACGAGTATCAGGCAAAGGAAATCCTCGCGGGCTTCGGCGTGCCGGTGCCGCGCGGCGGGCTGGCCTACAGCCCCGAACAGGCGGCGTTCCGCGCCCGCGAACTGGGTGGGACCGGCTGGGTGGTCAAGGCGCAGGTCCATGCGGGCGGTCGTGGCGAGGCGGGCGGCGTCAAGCTCTGCAAGTCCGAACATGAGGTCTACGACTTCGCCAAGGGCCTGTTGGGGCGGCAACTGGTGACGCGCCAGACCGACCAGAACGGCAAGGGCGTCTATCGGCTCTGGGTCGAGGAAGCCACCGATATCGCCAAGGAACTTTACCTGGGCTTCGTGCTCGACCGGAAGTCCGAGCGCATCATGCTCGTCGCCTCGTCCAGCGGCGGCATGGAGATCGAGGAGATCGCCGAGGAAGACCCCGACAGCCTGGTGCGCGTGGTGGTCGATCCTGCCCATGGTCTGGTCGAGTATCAGGCCCGCCAACTGGCGTTCCGGCTGGGGCTGATGGGCGACCAGATCGGCCCGATGGTAAAGGCGGTCCGGGCCTGCTACCGCGCCTATCGCGACCTTGACGCCACCATGGTCGAGATCAACCCGCTGGTCATCACCGGCGCGGGCGATCTGGTGGCGCTGGACGCCAAGATGAGTTTCGACACCAATGCGCTCTATCGCCGCCCGCAGGTCGCTGCGCTGCGCGACCCCAGCCAGGAGGATTCGCGCGAGGCGATGGCCCATGACAATGGCCTCGCCTATGTCGGGCTCGATGGCGATATCGGCTGCATCATCAACGGTGCGGGCCTCGCCATGGCGACGATGGACATGATCAAGCTGTCGGGCGGCGAGCCTGCGAATTTCCTGGATATCGGCGGCGGCGCCAGCCCCGAACGGGTGATGACCGCCTTCCGCACGGTGCTGTCGGATCCCAATGTCAGCGTGATCCTTGTCAACATCTTCGCGGGCATCAACCGCTGCGACTGGGTCGCGAAAGGCGTGGTCGAAGCCTACAAGGCCGAGGGGCTGACCCTGCCCGTGGTGGTGCGCCTTGCGGGAACGAATGTGGATGAGGGCCGCAAGATCATCGACGAATCCGGCCTGCCGCTGATCACTGCCGAGACGCTGGCCGAGGCCGCCGAAAAGGCCGTGGCCGCGCGCCCGAAGAAAGCCGCCTGAGGGAGGAGACCCATGGCCATTCTGATCGACGAGAACACCAAGGTCCTGGTTCAGGGCATGTCGGGCCGGATCGGCAAGTTCCATGCCGAGGAAATGATTGAATACGGCACCAATGTCGTGGCGGGCGTGACGCCGGGCAAGGGGGGCGAGACGGTGCTGGGTCGGCCCGTCTTCAACACCGTGCGCGAGGCGGTCGAGGCGACGGGGGCCGAGGCGGCGCTGCTGTTCGTGCCGCCGCCCTTTGCGGCGGATGCGATGATGGAGGCGGCGGATGCCGGTATCCGCACCGCGGTCAGCGTGACCGACGGCATCCCCTCGCAGGACATGATGCGGGTGAAACGCTTCCTGCGCCGCTATCCGCGCGAGAAGAAGATGCAGCTGATCGGGCCGAACTGCGCGGGCGTGATCTCGCCCGGCAAGGGCTTCATGGGGATCATGCCGCCGCATATCTACATGCCGGGCCGGGTGGGCATCGTCGGCCGCTCGGGCACGCTGGGCTACGAGGCGGCGAGCCAGATGAAGGCACTGGGCATCGGGGTATCGACCAGCGTGGGCATCGGCGGCGACCCGATCAACGGCTCGTCCTTCAAGGATATCCTCGAACTGTTCGAGGCCGATCCTGATACGGATGCCGTGATGCTGATCGGCGAGATTGGCGGCCCGCAGGAGGCTGAGGCCGCGGCCTATGTCGAGGCGCAGATGACCAAGCCCGTGGTCGCCTATATCGCCGGGCTGTCTGCGCCCAAGGGCCGCAAGATGGGCCACGCCGGGGCGATCATCTCGGCCTTTGGGGAAAGCGCGCAGGAGAAGGTGGAAATCCTGTCCGCGGTCGGCATCACGGTCGCGCCGAACCCGTCCGCCATGGGCCAGACCATGGCCGATGTGCTGGCAAGGCGCGTGGCCGCCTGAATGCGGGGCGCTGGCGCGGGGCTGCGCGACGGGCGCCTCAGGGCGCAACTGGGCAAGCTATGGCGGCGAGGTGACGCTGCCCGAGGGGTTCGCCGAGGCCGAGCGCGCGCTGCTGACCGACCCGCAGACCAGCGGCGGCCTGCTGGTTGCCTGCGCGCCCGACGCCGAGGCGGACGTGCTGGCGGTGTTCGCCGCCCACGGCTTCGAGCGCGCGGGCGTTGTGGGCCGGGTGGCCGAGGGCCGGGGCCTGATCCTGCGCCAGGCCCGATTGCGCGGCCGCCCGCGGCTCCTATATTTCCTGGCAACCGCGCCCGAGAAGGGCGCCAGGATGGAGGATCGGAGCCGTGGGCTATTTCCGGACTGCGATGCTGATGGCGGCGATGACCGCGCTGTTCATGGGGATCGGCTATCTGTTGGGCGGCAGCGGCGGGGCGACCATCGCGCTGGTGGTGGCGGCGCTGATGAACGCCTTTACCTGGTGGAATTCCGACAAGATGGTGCTGCGGATGCACAACGCCCAGCCGGTCGGCCCGAACGACCGGCTGGGGCTCTCGCAGATGGTGGCGGATCTGGCGCGCAACGCGAACATGCCGGTGCCTGCGGTCTATCTGATCGACACGCCGCAGCCCAATGCCTTTGCCACCGGCCGCAACCCCGAGAATGCGGCGGTGGCGGTGACCACGGGGCTGATGCAGACGCTCTCGCGCGAGGAACTGGCCGGCGTTGTCGCGCATGAGCTGGCCCATATCCGCAACCATGACACCGCGATCATGACGGTGACGGCGACCTTTGCCGGTGCGATCACGATGCTGGCGAATTTCGCGCTGTTCTTCGGCGGCGGGCGTGACAGCAGGATGGGGCCGATAGGCACTATCGCGCTGATGATCCTTGCGCCGATGGCCGCGGCTCTGGTGCAGATGGCGATCAGCCGGACGCGGGAATATGCCGCCGACAAGGCCGGGGCCGAGATCTGCGGCCAGCCCCTGTGGCTTGCCTCGGCGCTGGAGCGGATCCAGGTGGGGGCAGCGCGGATCGCCAATGACGCGGCCGAGCGGAACCCGGCAACCGCGCATATGTTCATCATCAACCCGCTGCATGCCCACAAGCGTGACAACCTGTTCGCGACCCACCCCGCGACCGAGAACCGGATCGCGGCGCTGCGCGCGATGGCGGGGGCCGCGTCGCGTGCGGGTGGCGGCGCGCCCTGGGGCGCGGCCCCGCGCGGGCCGTCCGTGGGGCCCTGGGGCTGATTTCAGCCCCCGCGCCAGTCGGACAGCCAGCCCAGACCGGCCGCGATGTCGCCCCGCGGCCGGTATTCCGCGCCGAAGGGGCGGGTCCAGCCTGAGGCCGCGAATTCCGACAGCAGCCAGCGGAAATCCACCTCGCCCCGATCCGGTTCGGCCCGGTCGGGCACGCCTGCGAACTGGACATGGCCGATGCGGTCGCGCGCAGCGCGGAACCGGGTCAGCAGGTCGCCGCCCGTGATCTGCATGTGATAGCAGTCGAACAGGATCTTCAGGTTCGGCCGATCCAGCGCCGCGACGATGCGCAGGGCATGATCGAGGCTGGCCAGATGATAGCCCGGCACATCGCGCGGGTTCAGCGGCTCGATCAGGATCGTGATGCCCCGGCCTGCGGCCAGGTCGCAGGCATGGGAAAGATTGGCGCGGAATGCCGCCTCGGCCCCCGCCGCGCCGTGGGTGATGCCCGCCATCACATGCACCGCGTCCGCGCCTGTCGCTGCGGCATGGTCCAGCGCCTGCGCGATCCCGGCCCGGGCCTGCGCTTCGCGGCCGGGCAGGGCGGCCAGCCCGAATTCGCCGCTCGCCCGCTCGCCGGGGGGCGTGTTGAGCGAGAGCATCGGCAACCCCGTCCCGGCCAGCGCGGCCACCACCTCGGCCACCGGAACCGCATAGGGGAAATGGCACTCGACCGCGTCGAAACCCGCGTCCCGGGCGGCGCGGATCGCCTGCGGCAAGGGCAGGTCGGTGAACAGGAAGCCCAGATTGGCCGAGAACCGCAGCCGCCCCATCAGCGTCCCCGCATCAGCATCTCGACCGGCCAGAGCGTGATCGCGGGGACATAGGTGATGACCATCAGCGCGGCGAACACGGTCAGCACGAACCACAGAAGCTGGGGAATGATCCTTTCGACCGGCAGGCGTGCCACCGCGCAGGCGGCGAACAGGTTCACGCCCAGCGGCGGCGTGATCATCCCCAGCGCCAGGTTCACCACCACGATCAGCCCGAAATGCACCGGGTCCACGCCATAGGCCACCGCAATGGGCGCAAGGATCGGGGCCAGAACAAGGATCGCGGCCGAGGTTTCGATGAACATCCCAACCACCAGAAGCAGCAGGTTCACCGCCAGCAGAAAGGCGATGCGGCTTTCGAAGACATCCCGGAACCAAGCCGCGATCTCGTTCGGCAGGCCCGAGCGGGTGACGAGGAAGGAAAACAGCGCTGCGGCCGAGATGATGAGCATGATCGCCGAGGTGGCGATGACGGTTTTCTTCAGCACGCCCGGCAGGTCGCGCAGCCGCAGGTCGCGGTAGACCCCCATGCCGACGATCAGGGCGGTGGCGACCGCGACGGCGCTGGCCTCGGTCGGGGTGAAGATGCCGGAATAGATGCCACCAAGGATCACCACCGGCACTATCAGCGCGGGCAGCGCCGCCCAGAGTGCGGGGCCAAGGCGGGGGCGGTCGGCGCCATCTTCGCGCCCGATGCCGCGGATCCGGCACAGGATCAGCACCAGCGCCATCAGCGCACCGCCGACCAGCAGGCCGGGGCCGATGCCCGCAAGGAACAATTGCCCGATCGAGGTATCGGTCGAGACGCCATAGAGGATCAGCGGGATCGAGGGCGGGATCAGCACGCCCAGTTCCGCGGAACTGGCCTGCACCGAGGCCGCCATGGGGGCGGGATAGCCATGGCGCACCATGGCCGGGATCAGGATCGCGCCGATGGCAAAGGTCGTCGCGACCGATGAGCCAGAGACCGAGGCGAACAGCATGCAGGTCAGCACGCAGGAGGCCGCAAGCCCGCCCTGTATGCCGCCCACGATGGATTTCGCCAGTTCCACCAGCCGATGCGAGATGCCGCCCGCCGACATCAGGTTGCCCGCCAGGATGAACAACGGGATCGCCATCAGCGGAAAGCTGTCGAGCCCGGTGAACATCCGCTGCGCCACCAGCAGAAGCGGCAGCCGCCCCTGCACCTCGATCCCGATCACCGAGGCCAGGCCGATGGCAACCGCGATGGGCACGCCCAGCAGGAACAGGATCGCCAGCGACAGGGCAAGGGCTGCGTTCATCGGGGGGACTCCAGCGGGTCGTCGATGCCCTGCCAGGCGCGGATCATGCAGCCCAGAACGGCGATCAGGATGAAGCCGGAGCCCACGGGAAGCGCGGCATAGACCCAGGCGATGGAAATATCGAGCGCGGCAAGCTTCTGGCGCATCACCCGGCCGGTCATGGCCCAGCCCTGCCAGAGCAGGATGGAAAAGAAGCTCAGCGTCAGGATCATCGACAGCTGGTAAAGCGAGCGGCCCAGGCGGCGGGGCAGGGCGGTCTGGACGATCCCGACCGCGATCATCGCGCCTTCGCGAAAGGCGGGTGCGACGCCCAGGAAGACCGACCAGATCATCGCGGAGCGCGTGACCACCTCGGACCAGGTCGAGGGCGTGCCGAAGACGAAACGCGCCGCCACCTGATAGAGCGCAAGCGCGGCCGCGATCAGCAGGAACAGGATCGCGAGCCACAGCGCGATGCGAGTGGTGACCGCCTCGATCCGCAGGAACAGGGTCATGGCGCGAACCGGCCTGCCGCAACACCGGCGCAGGGGGCTGCGCCGGGCCGGGCCGTTGGGTGCGGGCTCACTCGACCGCCTTGATCCGCTCGACCATCCCGGTGCCGTACTGGTCGGTATAGACGGCATAGGAGGATTGCTCGGCCAGCGCGGCAAAGGGGGCCTTGTCGATCTCGGTGATGACCTCCATCCCGTTTTCGATCAGCATGGCGACACCTTCTTCCTCCAGCCGGTTGACCTCGGCCCGGGTTGCGGCGGCGGATGCCCGGGCGGCCTGGAGGAACCAGTCCTTCTGTTCGTCGCTGAGCCCGTCATAAAGCGCGGGCGAGGCCAGCACGACGGCGGGGGAATAGACATGCCCCGTGAGAGAGACGTGTTTCTGCACCTCCCAGAACTTGGCCGCGGTGATGACGGTGATCGGGTTTTCCTGCCCGTCCACGACGCCCTGTTGCATCGCGCCGAACAATTCGGGGAAGGCCATCGGCGTGGGGGCCGCGCCCATGCCGGTGAAGGCGGCCATGTGGACCTTGTTTTCCATGGTGCGCAGCTTCAGCCCCTGCAGGTCCTCGGGCGTGCGCACCGGGCGCTGGGAATTGGTCACATGGCGAAAGCCGTTCTCGGTCCAGGCCAGCCCCACCAGGGTGTTCTCGCCGATCTTCGCCAGCAATTCCTGCCCGATCTCGCCATCCAGCACCTTGCGGGCGTGGTCGTAGTCGCGGAACAGGAACGGCAGGTCGAGGGCATAGATCTCGGGCACGAAATTGCCCAGCGGCCCGGTCGAGGTGATGACCACGTCCATCGAGCCGATCTGCAAGCCCTCGATCATGTCGCGCTCGCCGCCCAGCTGGCCCGCGGGGGCTTGTTCGCCGGTGAAGGCGCCGCCCGAAAGCTCGGTCAGCGTGTCGATGAAGGCCTGCGCGCCGACGCCGTAATGCGAGGTGGGCGACAGCGAATGGCCGACCACGATCTTTTGCTGGGCCTCGGCGGCGGTGGTCAGCGCAAGCGCGGCGATGGTGCCGATCAGGACGTGTTTCATGGGTCTCCTCTCTTGGGTTTTCCGGTCTTTCAGGCCGCGGCTACGCCCCTGCGGTCCATGTGTTCGCGCAGAAGTTCGGCGAAATCGGCATTGGGTGCAAAGCCCAGCGCGCGGGCGCGGGGCGTGTCGATCCCGCCGGGCCAGCTTGCGACGATGGCCTCGGTCGCGGGGTCGGGGGCGGGGCGGATCAGGGCGGCGGTCTCGGGTCCGGCAAGCCGGGCCAGCGTGGCGGGGTCGGACAAGGCGCCGGGCAGGGCATGGACGCGGCGCAGCCGGGCCAGCCGGTCAAGCGGTTCGGCCGAGATGTCATTGGCGATGATCGCTGAAATGCGGCGCTGCTCGCCATTCAGGGCAAGCGTGTCGCGCACGGACAGGGCCGTGACCAGCATCTGCCCCAGAAACCCGGCCGCGCCGGTGATCGCGATCCTCACGCCCTGCATCCTCCACATGATTGCGGCGGGAGGCTCGCATCCAATGGCCGGTGTGTCAATCGCCTGCGCGGGCGCCCGGCGAGGCTACTCCTGAAGGCTGACGACGCTCAGTTCGCCCTCTTCGCGGGACTTCATGGCCAATGCGGCGGCATGGCTGCCTGCGGCCGTGGTGAAATAGGGGATGCGGTCCATCAGCGCCACGGTGCGCATCGAGCGGCTGTCCTCGACCGCCTGCGCGCCTTCGGTGGTGTTCATCACCAGATGCACCAGCCCGTCCTTCATCACGTCGACGATGGTGCGCCCGCCCTCATAGGCCTTGTTGACGATCTCGGACGCGATCGCGTGCTCGGCCAGGAATTTCGCCGTGCCCCGCGTGGCGAGGATGGAAAAGCCCAGTTCGGTCAGGACCTGCGCGGTTTCCAGCAGCTCGGGCGTCTTGTCGGCATCCTTGATCGACAGGAACACCGTGCCCTCATGCGGCAGATGCGTGCCCGCGCCCATCTGCGCCTTGAGGAAGGCGCGCGGGAAGGTGCGGTCATAGCCCATCACCTCGCCGGTAGAGCGCATTTCGGGGCCCAGGAGCGTATCGACGCCGGGGAAGCGGGCGAAGGGCAGCACGGCCTCCTTGACCGCGAAACCCTCGATCTGGGGATCGACCAGGTCGAAATCGGCCAGCTTCTCGCCCGCCATCACCCGCGCGGCAATGGATGCGATGGGCGAATTCACCGCCTTGGCGACGAAAGGCACCGTGCGGCTGGCGCGGGGGTTCACCTCGATCAGGTAGATCTCGCCATCCTTGACCGCGAATTGCACGTTCACCAGCCCCACGACGCCCAGTTCCAGCGCCAGCGCGCGGGTCTGGAGTTTCAGCTCGGCGACGATCTCGGGGGCCAGCGAATAGGGCGGCAGGGAACAGGCGCTGTCGCCGGAATGGACGCCCGCCTCCTCGATATGCTGCATGATGCCGGCCACATGCACGTCCTTGCCGTCGCACAGCGCGTCCACGTCGATCTCGGTTGCGCCCGACAGGTAGCTGTCGAGCAGGACCGGCGACTTGCCCGAGACCACGACCGCCTCGGCGATGTAGCGTTCGAGATGCGCCATGTCGCGCACGATCTCCATCGCGCGGCCGCCCAGGACATAGGAGGGGCGGATCACCAGCGGGAAGCCGATGTCCCCGGCCGCCCTGACCGCCGCCGCTGCGGATGTGGCGATGGCGTTATGCGGCTGCTTCAGCCCCAGCCGGTTGACCAGCGCCTGGAACCGCTCGCGGTCCTCGGCAAGGTCGATGGCGTCGGGCGTGGTGCCCAGGATCGGGATGCCCTCGGCCTCCAGCGCATTGGCCAGCTTCAGCGGCGTCTGGCCGCCGAACTGGACGATCACGCCATGCAGCGTGCCGCGCTCCTGCTCGACGCGCAGGATCTCCGTCACATGCTCGAAGGTCAGCGGCTCGAAATAGAGCCGGTCCGAGGTGTCGTAATCGGTGGACACCGTCTCGGGGTTGCAGTTGACCATGATGGTCTCATAGCCCGCATCCGTCAGCGCAAAGCAGGCATGGCAGCAGCAATAGTCGAACTCGATCCCCTGGCCGATCCGGTTGGGGCCACCGCCCAGGATCACCACCTTCTTGCGGGTGCTGGGCCGCGCCTCGCATTCGACCTCGCCCATCACGGGCGTTTCATAGGTCGAATACATGTAGGGCGTCTGTGCCTCGAACTCGGCGGCGCAGGTGTCGATGCGCTTGAAGACGGCGGTGACGCCCAGATCGCGGCGGGCGCGGCGCACCTGATCCTCGTCCCGGCCGGTCAGTTGGGCAAGACGGGCATCGGTGAAGCCCATCATCTTGAGCTTGCGCAGGCCGTCTTCGGTCACGGGCAGGCCGTCCTTGCGCAGCTTTTCCTCGGTCTCGACGATCTCGCGGATGCGGGCAAGGAACCAGGGGTCGTATTTCGTCGCGGCATGGATGTCGTCATCCGACAGCCCGTGCCGCATTGCCTGCGCGATCACCCGCAGCCGGTCGGGCGTGGCCTTGGACAGGGCGGCCACGACCTGCGCATGGTCCGGCGCGCCCTCGATCTCGATCTCGTCGAACCCGGTGAGGCCGGTTTCCAGCGAGGCCAGCGCCTTTTGCAGCGATTCGTGGATGGTCCGGCCGATGGCCATGGCCTCGCCCACCGACTTCATCGCGGTGGTCAGTTCGGGCTTGGCGCCCGGAAACTTCTCGAAGGCAAAGCGCGGGATCTTGGTCACGACATAGTCGATGGTCGGCTCGAAGCTGGCGGGCGTGACCTTGGTGATGTCGTTGTCCAACTCGTCCAGCGTATAGCCCACGGCAAGCTTCGCCGCGATCTTGGCAATCGGGAACCCGGTCGCCTTGGACGCCAGCGCCGAGGAGCGCGACACGCGCGGGTTCATCTCGATCACCACCATGCGCCCGTCTTCGGGATTGATCGCCCATTGCACGTTCGACCCGCCGGTTTCGACGCCGATCTCGCGCAGCACGGCGATGGAGCCGTTGCGCATGATCTGGTATTCCTTGTCGGTCAGCGTCAGCGCGGGGGCGACGGTGATGGAATCGCCCGTGTGCACGCCCATCGGATCGACGTTCTCGATGGAACAGACGATGATCGCGTTGTCCGCCTTGTCGCGGACCACCTCCATCTCGAATTCCTTCCAGCCCAGCAGGCTTTCGTCGATCAGGATCTGGTTGACCGGCGAGGCGTCGAGGCCGGTCTTGCAGTAATGTACGAATTCCTCGCGGTTATAGGCAATGCCGCCGCCGGTGCCGCCAAGCGTGAAGGCCGGGCGGATGATCGCGGGCAGGCCGACATGGTCGAGGGCTGCGATGCATTCCTCCATGCTGTTGGCGATGGTGGCCTTGGGGTTTTCCAGCCCGATCCGGTCCATCGCCTCGCGGAACAGCTTGCGGTCCTCGGCCATCTCGATCGCCGCCCGGTTCGCGCCGATCAGTTCCACGCCGAACCGGTCCAGCACCCCCATGTCGGCGAGCTTGAGCGAGGCGTTCAGCCCGGTCTGCCCGCCCATGGTCGGCAACAGCGCGTCGGGGCGTTCCCTCTCGACGATGCGCGCGACGACCTCGGGGGTGATCGGCTCGATATAGGTGGCGTCGGCCAGACCCGGATCGGTCATGATCGTGGCGGGGTTCGAGTTGACCAGGATGACCCGGTAGCCTTCCTCGCGCAGCGCCTTGCAGGCCTGGGCGCCGGAATAGTCGAACTCGCAGGCCTGGCCGATCACGATGGGGCCCGCGCCGATGATCATGATGGACTTGATATCGGTTCTCTTCGGCATGGGTCTTTCCCCCGGGGCTGGCAAATTGCTGGGGGTTATAGACAAGCGCCGGGGGTGCGCAAGGGCGGGGCTGAGGTTTTTCCGCTGCGTTCCGGTCCCGCCCGGGCCGCGACGAGGAACGCGAGGTCGAGGATCAGGAACAGCACAGCGCCGAGACGCTGGAAATCGGTTCCGAGCGCCTGCATTCCCGGCAGTGCCCAGACATGGATCGGGCCGAACACGACGATCAGCACGGCCGCGCCCCGGGCCATGCCGAGACGTGACAGCAGGGTGGGGGCGAAGGCGGTGGCGGCAATGAAATAGTAGCCCCAGGCGATCGGTCCGATCAGCGGGAACAGCGTCAGCGCGGCGGGCCAGAGCGCGGCGTAACGTGCTGTCTGCCCGGCCCGGGCCATCGCGAGCACAAAGCCCGCGGTCAGTGCCGCGAATGCCGCCTGTCCGGCAAGAACGAGCAGCGGGCCCTTTTCGGCCACCGTGATCGCGCGCGGCAGGTCTGCGGTCGGGGCGGTATGGCCCAGCAACACCTCGATCGGCGCCCCGGTCATGTACTTGGCCAGCACCCCGTCAAGGCTGAACGAGAGCGGGCTGAAGAAGCCGGTCCGCCCGATTGCCGAGACTGCGCCAGAAACTCGGCATGCAGCGGCCAGCCTGCGACGGGCGCGACATCAGGCCGAGCCCTAGCCCCATGGCTGCAAAGCTGGCGAAGGCCCGCCGCTCGCCCGAGGCGAGCCAGAACAGGGCGAAGATCGCCGGGAACAGCTTGATCGAGGCCGCCAGCGCCGCGCCCGCGCTGACCGGGCGGTTCGCGCGCGTCCGCTCCAGCGCCAGCACGACCAGGAAGGCAACAAGGATCTGGGCCTGATTCTGAAGGATGGCGATCACGCCGACCGGCGTCATCAGCAGAAGCACCAGCGCGACTGCGACATGGGGCAGGACGCCCGATGGCGCGCCGCTGGCCCGCCATGCCAGCAGGCAGGTCGCCAGAAGCAGGGCCGGATTGACGATGCTGGCCAGCCCGGCAAGCGCCTGGAAGTCGGCGATCCGCCCGATCAGCCCGAAGACCCAGGCCCAGAGCGGGGGGTAGACGAAGGGATAGACGAACCCCTCATAGCCCGCCGCGCGCGCCCGCTCGGCCCAGCTGTCGGGGGGCAGCATGCGGAAGACGGGGTCGACCGGGGCATAGACCTCTCCCGCCGTGCCCTCGGCGAAGGCCTGTCCTGCCAGCCAGAGCGGAAGCAGATCGCCCGAAATCCGCGGAATGTCGAGGAAGCCGAGGATGGCGAGGCCCAGGACCGTCGTGCCCGGAACGATGGGGGCAGCCCGCAGGATGCTTGCCGAAAGGGGGGGGCGGCGCGGTGGCGGTCCTTGTCCGGAACATGCGAAATATCTGCCTGTCAATCGCCGTGAGAAAGAAGTGACAGCGTAGAACGGCGCGCCTTTACAATTCCTTTCGCGCGGACAGACCCGGCATGCGGCAATGTGATGGCGGGAGGTCCGGCCCGGACTGGAGACCTGGTGGGATCGCAGCCAGGTCATGGTGCAGGGAGCGGGCGGTGCGGCGGAGAGGGCGATGACCGAAAGCCTGCGGATGGAAAAGCGCGTGCCCTCGCGCGCCCGGCTCTGGGCGGAGTTCGGTGCGCTTTTCCTTGCTGCGCCGCTGGTCATGGCGTTCCTGTTGCCGCCTTCGGCGCCGTTTCCGGCGCTGTTCGGCGTGACCGCGCTGGGGCTTGTGCTGCTGCATGTCACCGAAGGGTTCCGCTGGTCCGGGCTTGTCCGCGGGCTGGACCGGATCGGCTGGCGCGCGGTCGGGCTGTTCGCGCTGCTGACCGCTGCGGTGGCGGGGACGGTCGTTGCGCTGCATGCGCCCGAGCAGGCGCTGATCCTGCCGCGCGAGCAGCCGGCGCTGTTCGTAGCGGTCATGCTGCTTTACCCGCCGCTTTCGGCGCTGCCGCAGGAGATCGTATTCCGCCCACTCTTCTTCCGGCGCTACGGGCCGCTTCTGCCGGGTCTGTGGCCCGCGATCGTCCTGAACGCCGCGCTGTTCTCGCTGGCGCATCTGATGTTCTGGAGCTGGATCGTGGCGGCGATGACCTTCTGCGGCGGAATCGCCTTTGCCTGGGCCTGCGAATCCCGCCGGAACTTTCCCATGGCGGTGGTGCTGCACAGCGTTGCGGGCTGGATCGTGTTCGCCGCAGGGCCGGGAATGTTCTTTTATTCCGGCAACATAGAGCGCCCGTTCTGAACTGTTAACGGGTGACTGGCAAAGCTGACACCGATTTGACTTGTGTCAATTCAGGTTGACAGCGGATGTGTCATGTTGTCCCGCGAAACAGGGGAGTCGATCCATGCGCATTGTCTTTTTGCATCCCAACTACAGGTCCGGCGGTGCCGAGATTGCGGGCAACTGGCCGCCGGCCTGGGTGGCATACCTCACGGGCTCGCTGCGGATTGCGGGATATGAAGACATCACCTTCATCGACGCGATGACGCACAACCTCTCCGAGGATGTGGTTCGCGCGCAACTGAAGGAATTGCGGCCCGATGTCGTCGCCACGACCTCGATCACGCCTTCGATCTATGCCGCCGAGCGGTTGCTGGAAATCGCCAAGGAAGAAGTGCCGAACGCGGTGCGCGTGCTGGGCGGCATCCATGCCACCTTCATGTTCAAGCAGGTCCTGTCCGAGGCGCCTTGGGTTGACGTGATCGTCCGCGGCGAGGGCGAAGAGATCGTCGTCGAGCTGATGAACGCGATCCGGGATGGCAAATGGCCGGAAAACCGGCGCGAGATCAAGGGTCTGGCCTTCCTCGACGGTGACGAGATCGTCGCCACCCCCGCCGCGCCCACGATCAAGAACATCGATGCGCTGAAGCCCGACTGGGACATTCTCGACTGGGAAAAATACATCTACATCCCGCTGAACTGCAAGGTGGCCATCCCGAACATGGCGCGCGGCTGCCCGTTCACCTGCTCGTTTTGCTCGCAGTGGAAGTTCTGGCGCGACTACCGCATCCGTGACCCGAAACTGGTGGTCGACGAGATCGAGGACCTGGTGAACCGGCACGGCGTCGGCTTCTTCATCCTCGCCGACGAGGAACCGACGATCAACCGCAAGAAGTTCATTGCCTTCTGTCAGGAACTGATCGACCGCGGCCTGCCGGACAAGGTCAAATGGGGCATCAACACCCGCGTGACCGACATCCTGCGCGACGAGGAATTGCTGCCCTTCTACCGCAAGGCGGGGCTCGTCCATATCAGCCTTGGCACCGAGGCCGCGGCGCAGCTGAAGCTTGACCAGTTCAACAAGGAAACCCGGGTCGAGGACAACAAGCGCGCGATCCAGTTGCTGCGCGAGGCCGACATCCTGACCGAGGCGCAGTTCATCGTGGGCCTCGACAACGAGACCCCGGAGACGCTGGAAGAAACCTTCCAGCTCTGCTGGGACTGGCAGCCGGATCTGGCGAACTGGGCGATGTACACGCCGTGGCCGTTCACGCCGCTCTTCCAGGAACTGCACAACAAGGTCGAGGTCTTCGACTACTCGCGCTACAACTTCGTGAACCCGATCATGAAGCCCGAGGCGATGGACCGTGCCGAGCTTCTGGACCGGGTGATGAACAACTACCGCCGGTTCTACATGCGCAAGGCGCTGTTCCACTATCCGTGGCGCGGCACCGGGTTCCGTCGGCGTTACCTGCTGGGCTGCCTCAAGGCGTTCCTCAAGGCGGGCGTCGGGCGGACCTTCTACGATCTGGGCAAGAACAACTACTGGGGTCCGCAATCCAAGAACAAGGTCAAGTTCGACTTCGACATGACCCGCCAGCCCGCCCAGGCGCAGATCGACGACTGGGTGTCGAACGCCGACAAGGCGGCGCAGGCCGCGGCCAAGCGCAAGTCCAGGGACGCCTCGTTCAAGATGCCGACTGACGACGCGGCTGCGAACGCGGCCAAGCAGGCGGCCGAGGCGCGGGTCTGCGGCGGCGGTGACCAGCAACTGGAAGACGCAAGATGAAGGACAGCCTGTCCGGCCATGGTTCCGGCCGGATCGGACCGAATGCCGTTCTCCAGCTTCTCCCTGTGCTGGAGGCGGCGGGCGGAGCGGCGCTTCGCGACGAGATGCTTGAGGCGGCGGGCCTTGATGCGCCCCCGTCGGATACCGGCCTCATGGACGAGGGCCCGGCCGCCGCCATGCATCATGCGCTGCGCCGCCGCCTGCCCGGCCGCGCGCCCGACCTCCTGCGGGAGGCGGGGGCGCGGACCGGCGACTATATCCTTGCCCACCGCATCCCGCCGCTTGCGCAAAAGCTGCTGAAGGCGCTGCCGCCCGCGCTGGCTGCGCCGGTGCTGGCCAAGGCGATCGCCAAGCATAGCTGGACCTTTGCCGGATCGGGCGCGTTCCGCGTGGTCTCGACCCGGCCGCTGGTGTTCGAACTGACCGACAGCCCGCTGATCCGGGGCGAACATGCCCCGCATCCGATCTGCGGCTGGCACGAGGCGGTGTTCGACCGGCTGTTCCAGACGCTGGTGGACAAGCGGCTGCGCACCCGCGAAACCGCCTGCGCCGCGACCGGCGCCCCGCGCTGCCGGTTCGAGATCACCCGGGGCTGAGGGGTCCTGCCTCCCCTTGACTTCGGCCCCCATCGGGGGTGTATCGGCGCGGACCTGTCCCAATCCCGAAGGATCGCCCGATGCACCCTTTCCGCAGCCATACCTGCGCCGAGCTGACCAAGGCCAATGTCGGCGAAACCGTTCGCCTGTCGGGCTGGGTGCACCGGGTGCGCGACCATGGCGGCGTGCTGTTCATCGACCTGCGCGACCATTACGGCGTGACCCAGGTGCTGGCCGACAGCGACAGCCCCGCCTTTGCCGCGGCGGAAAAGCTGCGCAGCGAATGGTGCATCCGCATCGATGGTGTGGTGAAGGCGCGCGATGAAAGCCTGGTGAACCCGAAACTGCCCACCGGCGAGATCGAGGTCTTCATCCGCGACATCGAGGTTCTGGGCGCCGCCGAGGAACTGCCGCTGATGGTCTTCGGCGATCAGGACTACCCCGAGGAAACGCGCCTGCGCTATCGTTACCTCGACCTGCGCCGCGAGGGGATGCAGGCCAACATGAAGCTCCGGTCCGACGTGGTGGCCAGCATCCGGCGGCGGATGTGGGACAGGGGCTTTCGCGAATACCAGACGCCGATCATCACCGCGTCCTCGCCCGAGGGCGCGCGCGACTTCCTCGTGCCCTCGCGGCTGCATCCGGGGCGGTTCTACGCGCTGCCGCAGGCGCCGCAGATCTTCAAGCAGCTCATCATGGTTTCGGGCTTCGACCGCTACTTCCAGATCGCGCCCTGTTTCCGCGACGAGGACCCCCGCGCCGACCGCAGCCCCACCGATTTCTACCAGCTCGACATGGAGATGAGCTTTGCCACCCAGCAGGACGTGTTCGACACGATCCAGCCGGTGATCGCGGGCGTGTTCGAGGAATTCGGCGGCGGCCACAAGGTCGACCAGCACTGGCCGCAGATCTCCTATGCCGATGCCGCGCGCTGGTACGGCACCGACAAGCCCGATCTGCGCAACCCGATCAAGATGCAGGACGTGTCCGAGCATTTCCGCGGCTCGGGCTTTGCCATCTTCGCCAAGTTGCTGGAGCAGGAGGGAACCGAAATCCGCGCGATACCGGCGCCCGGCGGCGGCTCGCGCAAGTTCTGCGACCGCATGAACGCCTTCGCCCAGAAGGAAGGGTTGCCGGGGATGGGCTACATCTTCTGGCGCGAGCGCCAAGATCCTGGAATTCGTGACGGTTTCATTGACGTCATCCAAACCGCAAAGGCTGCTGCCGAACGCGGCGAAGATATTGGTGTGGATGAATTTTTCGGGGAAGCAATGCTTGCCAGAGAGGGTGCCGAAAAGGTCCGCGACGCATTGGCGAACGGCCATTATGACGAGGCGACACGCCTCACAGATCTATACTTCAGCCCGATTGAGGCCGCCGGCCCTCTGGCCAAGAACATCGGCCCCGAGCGCACCGAGGCGATCCGCCGGCAACTGGGTCTCGGCAAGGGCGACGCCGCCTTCTTCCTCGGCGGCAAGCCCTCGACCTTTGAATCGGTGGCGGGGCGTGCGCGCAACGTGATCGGCGAGGAACTGGGGCTGACCGAGAAGGACCGCTTTGCCTTTGCCTGGATCGTCGATTTCCCGATGTATGAAAAGGACCCCGAGACCGGCGCGATCGACTTCAGCCACAACCCGTTCTCGATGCCCCAGGGCGGCATGGCGGCGCTGGAGGGCGATCCGCTGGAGGTGCTGGGCTATCAGTACGACCTGGCCTGCAACGGCCACGAACTGATCTCGGGCGCGATCCGCAACCATCGCCTCGACGTCATGTTCAAGGCGTTCAGCCTCGCCGGTTATGCCGAGGACGAGGTGCGCAGCCGGTTCCCCAGCCTGGTCAACGCCTTCCGCTTCGGCCCGCCGCCGCACGGGGGCTGTGCGGCCGGCATCGACCGGATCGTGATGCTGCTGGCCGACGAGATGAACATCCGCGAGGTCATCATGTTCCCGATGAACCAGCGCGCCGAGGACCTGATGATGGGGGCGCCCACGCTGCCCACGAACGAGCAACTGCGCGAGTTGCGGCTGAGGGTGATCCCCGAGGAGGGCGATGAAGGGGCTTGATTTCAGAGCTCAAGTTCCTTCAACCTCGCGGCATGTCAGAGGAAGCATTCGAAAAGCGGTCATTTTGGTCTAGCGTCAAGTCTTTTTGGCGTAAGTGCGGATATGTTCTGCTGGAAGCGTTTCTTATAGTTCTGTTTTCTCAGCTTCCCGTTCTTATTGCTGCGTTGATTTCAAGGGCGGGTTCTGACGAAAAAGACCTTGAGGCTACAACATTTCTCGAAGATATATTTTCCATATACTCAGTCGAAGATGTTTTTACATACTCTACCGGCGTTCTTGGTTCGGCGATTGTGTTTTTTGTTCTTGAGATGAAAATCATCAAGAATCGTACACGTGTAATTTTCACCGGAATCGTAATTCCCCTCTTGGTTATTTTCTTTGCGGCCCTGATACCGCCAATGGTTAGTTTGTCGAGCGGAAACCCAAATTCATTTGTACAGAGCTATTCATCTGGGCTTTTGGTTATTCTAATGGTCACCTGGCTTCTGGCGTTGTTCGAGAAAAGAAACATTGAGGAGAGAAAAGCTGATCTCGAAAGACTCGAAGGAGATGAGGAGCGTCGGAAAATGACGAAGAAGGCGAGGAAGAATATAGGATGACAAAATTCTCTTTTCCAGCCCTTTCCATCTCGCAGCCTATAGGGGAATTTTATCTTTGTGTTATGGATCGCAGCAATCTAATTGCCGTGTCTTCTTCCGATATTCGAAGACTTAAAGACGGCGAGTTTGATGAATATATCGGAATACAAAGGCGTTTGAATCCATCTCGGATGAAAGAGATTCGTAATTACGTCAATTCATATGATGCGACTTTTCCGACGTCGGTGATCCTCGCTGTAGACTCGCGTAGTGCAGAGTATGATGTGGAAAAAAGAGTTCTTTCTCTTTTTTCCGAGCAGGGGGGTAATGGTGAGGATATAGCTGTAATTATCGACGGCCAGCATCGGATTGAAGGGTTGAAGGCATTCAAGGGTGAAGATTTCGAGGTTCCGGTTTGCATCTTCGTTGGTCCGGACATGCAGACCAAGTCAACAATTTTTGCAACGGTGAATCTGGCCCAGACTAAGGTGAACCGCAGCCTGGCATATGATTTGCTAGCGTATGAGAAGAAAGAAACACCTCAGAAGGTTTGCCACAAGGTAGCCGTCTCACTTGATCGAATGGAGGAAAGCCCGTTCCATAAGAGGATCAAGCGATTGGGGGTGGCTACAGAGGGTAGGAGTGGAGAGACATTGACGCAGGCGACTGTTGTCGAGGCGCTGCTTCCGTTCGTATCAGATGACCCCTTAAGAGATCGCAATCATCTGTCGCGGTTTGGATTCCGCCGTCCGTTGCCGAATGTTGATGATCGGAAATTCCCTTTCCGTCGATTCTATTTGTCAGGTGATGATGACCTAATCCTGGCAAATGTTATAAACTTCTTCCTTGCCATTAGGCAAAGGTATCCAGAGTCGTGGGATAAGGTGCGTGAGAAGGGTAACGTTTTGCCAAAGACAAATGGGTTTCGAGCGTTAATGAGGGCGCTCAAAATTGTATACCCAATATTACGGGATAAAAAAGGGGAAGATGTTCTGAGGTCCGCAGACTATGCTGACTTCGTTAATGCAATCCCTCTTGAGGATCACGAATTTACGACTGCGACATTTCCTGCGGGAACGAGCGGAGAGGCGCGTCTCTTCGAGTACCTGAAAGAAGCCATCCCCGAATTATAGGCGTAGGTCTTCCAGTCGGGCTTGTAGTCGGCATCCGCCTGGTTGCCCCAGACCGTCCAGCCCTGCCGGACACCGCGGCCGAACAGTTCCAGATAGGGACCCCAGGAACAGCTTTCGATCAGCTCGTATTGTTCGTCCGGCTTGCGGGAATGTTCGCGCTTGCGGGT
>NZ_DSDD01000079.1:0-23312 GCF_011048875.1 Rhodovulum sp. | reverse complement strand
TGCGCACGGGCGAAAGCTTCGGCACCCAGCACCTGGTCGACATCCTGACAGGGACCGCAACCGACAAGATCCGCGCCCGCGGCCATGACCGGTTGCCCACCTTCGGCGTGGGGCGCGAGTTCGACCGGCGCGGCTGGCAGGCGGTGTTCCGCCAGATGATGGGCCGCGATCTGGTCCGCCCCGATCCCGACCGCCACGGCGCGCTGCGGATGATGGACGCCGCCCGCCCGATCCTGAAGGGCGAGGCCGTGATCGAGCTGCGCCGCGACACCATCGCCGCCGAGAAATCGCGCCCCGTGGTCAAGGCGTTGGTCTCCGACGAGGACGCGCCGCTTCTTTCCGCGCTCAAGGCGAAACGCCGCGCGCTGGCCGAGGCCGCGGGCGTGCCCGCCTATATCATCTTCACCGACCGCACCCTGATCGAGATGGCCGAGACGCGCCCCGCGACGCTGGACGAGATGGCGCGGATCGGCGGCGTCGGCGCAACCAAGCTCGACCGCTACGGCGCTGCATTCCTCGAGGTGATCGCCGGGGCGGCCGAACGGCCCCACCCGGCGCGGCTGCGGCTGGCGGGGTGCGAAGCGGGCGAAATCTTCGACCGGCTGATGGAGGTGCAGCGCGATCTCAGCCGCGGCGCGGACGGCACGGGGAAATACCTCTCCTGCACCCATACCACGCTGCGCCACATCGCCGAACGCCGCCCCGCCAGCATCGAGGACATGGCCCGCCTGCCCGGCATGGGTCCAGCCAAGGCCGACCGCTTCGGCCCCGCCTTCCTTCAGGTGCTGGCCGGGGAGTAAGGCTGGACGGCCCCGGCTCGTTTGCTATCTGTCCGCCCGACAAATCCGAAGGAACCCGCATGCTTGTCGTCATATCGCCCGCGAAACGGCTGGACCTTGCCCCGGTGGACGGCATCACGCCCACGGCGCCCGCCTTTCACGCGGATGCCGAGCATCTGGCGGCCGTCGCGGCCGAACTCGCGCCCGCGGACCTCTCGAAGCTCATGCATATCAGCGACAAGCTCGCGCGCCTGAACGCCGACCGTTTCCGCGATTTCGCCGCCGCGCCGCAACCCGAGGCGGTCAAGCCCGCGATCCTGATGTTCGCGGGCGACACCTATGCCGGGTTCGAGGCCGCCTCGCTGGATTCGGACGATCTGCGCTTTGCCCAGGACCGGCTGCGCATCCTGTCGGGGCTTTACGGTCTTCTGCGCCCGCTCGACGCGATCCAGCCGCACCGGCTGGAAATGGGCAGCCGGCTCAGGACCGACAGGGGCGAAACCCTCTATGCCTATTGGGGCGACCGGCTGGCCCTCGCCTTGAACGAGGCCGCGCAGGCGGCGGGCACCGACATTCTGGTGAACTGCGCCAGCCAGGAATATTTCGGCGCGGTCGACATGGGGGCGCTGCGCCTGCGGGTCATCACGCCCGTCTTCCTCGAGGATCGGCCGGGCGGGCCGAAGATCGTCAGCTTCTTCGCAAAGAAGGCGCGCGGCGCGATGGCGCGCTTCGTGGTCGAGCGGCGGCTGACCGATCCCGAGGCGCTGCTGGAGTTCGACACGGGCGGCTATCGCCACATCCCCGATCTGTCCGAACCGGACCGCCCGGTCTTTCTGCGGGGCGAAGTCGAGGCCTGACCCGCGCGCAAGGCGCGCCCGTGCCCGTCAGCCCCGCGGCTTGCCGCTCGAGGCGATGAAATCCCAGGCCACCAGCACCACGGTCACGCCGATGACCAGCCACAGGTCAAGCCGGGGCACGCCCATCGCGAGGATCCCCAGAAAACCCGCGAAGACGGCGAAGGCGAAAATCGCAAGCAGGCGGTCGATCATGGCCGGTCCTTTCCGTCGTCAGTTATGCATCGGCCCAGTCGCAGAGCCATTGCGCGGTCCGTAACAGCCGTGCGTCATTGCCGGTCTGTCCGACAAGCTGCACGCCCATCGGCAGCCCGTTTCCGGCGGTCATCAGCGGCACCGTGACCGCGGGCGTGCCGCACAGCGTCCATAGCCCGTTGAAGATCGCGCTGCCGGTCGAGCCCAGCCCCTCGGGCGCGGGGCCAAGGGCGGCGGGGCAGAGGATCGCGTCGCAGCGCTTGAAGATCTCGGCCAGCGCGGCATTCAGCACCGGTTTCCAGTCGAGCGCGGCCAGATAGTCGCGCGCGGAAATGGCGTTGCCCTCGTCCAGCGCGGCGCGGGTTTCCTCGGCCAGCTGGTCGGGGTCGCGGCTATAGCGGTGATAATAGCGCGCCATCTCGGCGAAATTGATGCGCCGCCGCTCGGCCTCGGCACCCGCAAAGGCGGGGGGCAGATCGACCTCGAAGACCTGATCGCCAAGTGCCTCGACCAGTTCGGCAAGACCCGCCTGCATCTCGGGATGGGCGTCGTCCCAGCCGGGCGGGCGGACAAAGGCGAAGACCGGCCTGACCGGCGGGGCGGCGCGCGCGACCTCGAACAGGCGGGGATGCGGGCCGGGTGCGGTGGCCGGATCGGCCGCGTCATGGCCGAACAGCGCCTCGGCCAGCAGCGCGGCGCCCAGCGGGTCGTTGGCAAAGACGCCCAGCGTATCCAGGCTGGGCGATTGCATCAGCACGCCGCGCCGCGGAATCGCGCCGAAGCTGGGCTTGAACCCCGTCACCCCGCAGAAGGAGGCGGGCCGGATCACCGAGCCGCCGGTCTGCGTGCCCACCGCCAGCGGCACCATGCCCGCCGCCACCGCCGCGGCCGAACCCGAGGAGGACCCGCCGGGCGTGTGCCCCGGGTTGTGCGGATTGCGCGTCTTGCCCGGATGCAGGAGGGCCAGTTCGGTCGTCACCGTCTTGCCCATCACGATGGCACCCGCCGCGCGCAGCCGTTCCACCAGAAAGGCATCGCGCTGCGGCACCCGGCCCCGGTCCAGCGCGGCGCCGTTCTTGGTGGGGATCTTGGCGGTGTCGATGACATCCTTCAGCCCTACCGGCAGCCCGTGCAGGGGTCCGATGGCGCGGCCGGTTTCGCGGTGACGGTCCAGCGCCTCGGCCTGCGCCATCGCGTGATCGCCGTCGAGCCAGGCCCAGGCCTGCACTTCGGGCTCGGCCTCGGCGATGCGCGCAAGCCAGGCCTCGACCATGTCGGCGGCGCGGAACTCGCCCGCGGCCAGCCTGTCGCGGATCGCGACCGCGCCCAGCGACAGGGCCGCCGCAGCCGACCGGGCGCGCGGGTTCGCCTTATCCATAGAACAGCCTCGGCAGGTAGTAGACGATCTCGGGATAGATATACATCAGCGCCATCGCCAGGATCACGCAGAACAGGAACGGCATCACCCCGCGGAAGATCGCCGTCAGCTGCACCGAGGGCGGCGCGATGCCCTTCAGGTAATAGGCCGACATCGCCATCGGTGGTGTCAGGAAACTGGTCTGAAGGTTCAGCGCCACGAGCACGCCGAAGAACATCGGGTCTATCTCGAAGAACTTCAGTAGCGGCAGGAAGATCGGCACGAAGATGATGATGATCTCGGACCATTCCAGCGGCCAGCCCAGCAGGAAGATGATGACCTGCGCAAGGATCAGGAATTGCAGCGGCGTCAGGTTCATGCCCTGCACGAATTCCGAGATCAGATGCTCGCCCCCCAGATAGGAGAACACCGCCGAGAAAGTGTAGGACCCGACGAACAGCCAGCACACCATCGCCGTCGTGCGCACCGTCAGATAGACGCTTTCGCGCAGCCGCTTGAAGCTCATCGCCCGGTAGATCACCGCCAGCAGCATGCCCCCCAGCGCGCCGATCGCGGCCGCCTCGGTCGGGGTGGCCAGGCCGAACAGGATCGAGCCCAGCACCGACGCGATCAGGAAGGCCAGCGGCAGGAACGAGGTGACGATCATCACCGCCAGCTTGCCGAAGGGCACTCTCGGCACCTCGTCCTCGGTGGGCCGCGGCGCGACCGACGGTTGCAGGATCGCCCGGCCCATGACGTAGATCAGGTAAAGCCCGACCAGCGTCAGACCCGGCAACAGCGCCGCGGCATAAAGCCGGACGATGGACACACCCGAGGCCGCGGCATAGACGATCAGCATGATCGAGGGCGGGATCAGGATGCCCAGCGTGCCGCCCGCGCAGATGATGCCGCTGGCGAATGACGGGCTGTAGCGCGCCTTGAGCATGGCGGGCAGCGCCAGCAGGCCCATCAGCGTTACCACCGCGCCGACGATGCCGGTTGCCGTGGCGAACAGCGCGCAGGTGATCAGCGAGGCCACCCCCATCGAGCCGGGCACGTTGCGCGCGGCGATGTTCAGCGTGCCGAACAGCCGGTCCACGATATTCGCGCGCTCGACGATATAGCCCATGAACAGGAACAGCGGCACCGCGGTCAGCACCTCGTTCGACATGACCGTATAGGTCTGGTTCACGAACAGGTCGAAGATGCGGTTGTTGAACAACCCCTCGATCCAGGTGGTCCACCGCTCCCACATGTCGGCGTCCTCGCCGAGGCGGTTGAAGCTTCGCCACATCCGGCCCGCGTCGAAATAGGCGTAATAGCCAAAGCCGATGCCCATCGCCATCAGCGTGAAGGCGATCGGAAAGCCCAGGAAGACGAAGAGGATGAACAGCCCCAGCATCATCAGGGCGATTTGGGGGTCCGTCATATGTGATGATCCCTCTCGGCCTTGTCGGCCTCTCGTATCAGGATGTCCTCGGTCTCTAACACGTCCTCTTTGGCCAGAAGCCATTCATTGGTGCGGATCGCCAGGATGCAGCGGCAGACCTGCGCGATGCCCTGCACGAACAGCAACAGCCCCGCCGCCACCAGAACCGACTTGAACTGGTAGATCGGAATGCCCGCCGGGCTGTTGATCGAAACCTCGGTATAGCTCCAGGAGCGCGAGGCATATTTCCAGCCCGCGAAGATCAGCGCCAGGATCCCGGGGAAGAAGAACAGGATATACAGCACCAGATCGACCTTGGCCTGGGTTCTGGGCTGCCACAGCCGATACAGGAAGTCGCCCCGCACATGCCCGCCCCGCGACAGCGTGTAGGCGCCGCCCATCATGAACAGCGTGCCATACATGATGAAGGACACGTCCAGTGCCCAGGGCGTCGGGTTGTTCATGACGTAGCGCACGAAGACCTCGTAGCCCGTGCCCACGGCCATCAGGATGATCAGCCAGGCGAATGCCCTGCCGAACCAGGCCGACAGGTTGTCGGCGAAACGGATGAATCCGACCACGACCATTCCCCCTTGTCACGCGACGACCCCGGCGGCTTTGGCCGCCGGGGTCTTTCAACTCTTGCCGATGGGTCAGAGGTTCAGGCGGCTCGGGAAGAAATGCTCGTAGGCGAGCGTCAGATCGGGCGCGTTCATCAGTTCGAAATAGGCGACCTTTTCCACCCAGGCGCGCTGGCTGTCCATGATCCGCTTGTTCAGATCGTCCTTTTCCAGATCGGCGATGATCTGGTCCCAGGCTTCCAGCTGGGCGGCCAGGATTTCTTTCGAGGTGCGGTGCACGGTGACGCCGAACTCCTCGCGGATGCGCTCCAGGTCGTTGGAATATTCGCGCAGCGACAGCGCGGTGTTCGAGGTGGAGGCCGCCTCGACCCCGTATTTCAGGATCGCCTGCAGATCCTCGTCCAGATCGTCGAAGAAATCCTTGTTGAACGCGAATTCGAAGGATTCGGACGCCTGGTGATAGGACGACAGGTAGTAGTTCTTGGCCACGTCCGGCGCGCCGAAGCGCAGGTCAGAGGACGGGTTGTTGAACTCGAAGGCGTCGATCACGCCGCGTTCCATCGCCGGGACGATCTCGCCGCCCGGAAGCTGCGCAACGCTCATCCCCATGGCCTGCAGCAGGTCGGCCGCCAGCCCCACGGTGCGATACTTGAAGCCCTGCAGGTCGGCCGGGGTGTTCACCTCGCCCTTGAACCAGCCGAAGGGCTGGGCGGGCATCGGGAAGCCCATGAAGCCGTAGACGTTCAGCCGCAGCACGTCCTGCGTCAGCTCGCGGTAAAGTTCCGCGCCGCCACCCTGGTAGAACCAGCCCAGCATCGTGTTGGCATTGCCGCCAAAGACCGGGCCGGTGCCGAAGAACGACGCCGCCTTGTGCTTGCCATACCAGTAGACGGGCACCGTATGCGTGGCGTCGATCACGCCGTCATGCACCGCATCCATCACCTGGAACGCGCCGACGACCGCACCCGCGGGCAGCAGGTCGACCCGCAGGCGGCCGCCCGACATCTCCTCGACCCGGGTGACGTATTTCACGCGCGAAATCCATCCAGATGTCGGAGGCGGGCCAGGAGGTCTGCATCTTGACCACCAGCGGCGACTGGGCCAGCACGGCCGGCGCTGCCAGCGCGGTTCCGGCGGCGGCCCCGCCCATCAGCGCCGATTTCTTCAGGAACGAGCGGCGGTCGAGCGATTTCTGTTCGGACATGTCTTTCCTCCCAAGCCCCTTCAGGGGCGTTAACTGTTCCCGCGGATGCGGGAAATTCGGCAAGTGGCCGAGATCCATAGCAGCCGTATTGCAGAGAGCAACCTATCCAAGCCGCCAGGGTTGGCAACCCGCGATCAGCGCAGCCGCCGCAACAACTCTGCCGAGGGCTGTCCGGTGACCGGCAGGCCCGCCCGTTGCTGATAGTTGCGGATTGCGGCTTCGGTGCGGGCGCCGATCACCCCGTCGGCGCCGCCGGTGTCAAGGCCCGCAGCGGTCAGGCGGCGCTGCAACTCCTTGCGGTCGTCCAGCGTCAGGCCAGTGGCATCCGGCGGAAAGCGTCCCCGGATCGGCGGCCGCCCCAGCAGCCGGTCGGACAGATGGCCCACCCCGATCGCGTAGTTCTGCGCGTTGTTGTAGCGCAGGAGCACGTCGAAGTTACGAAACAGCGCAAAGGCCGGGCCGCCCGGCCCGGCGGGCACCAGAATCGCCGTCGGCCCATGATCGGGCAGGGGGCGGCCGTTCATGTCCCGCACCCCCATCGCCGACCACGCGCCCGCCTCGCGCCGGTTGCCCCGCCCTGCGCGCGCGGTGTCGAAACCGGGCGGCAGTTGCACCTCCATCCCCCAGGGCCGGCCCGCCTGCCAGCCCGACCGGCCCAGATAGGCCGCCGCCGAGGCCAGCGCGTCGGTGGGATCGTCCGACCAGATATCGGCCCGCCCGTCGCCGTCGAAATCCACCGCATAGGCCAGATACGAGGTCGGGATGAACTGCGTATGACCCATCGCGCCCGCCCAGCTTCCGGTCATCCGTTCCGGGGTCACGTCGCCGCGTTGCAGGATCCGCAGCGCCGCGATCAGTTGCTGCTCGAAGAACGCCCCGCGCCGCCCGTCGAAGGCCAGCGTCGAGGTCGAGGCGACGACCGGAATATCCCCCCGCCGCTCGCCATACATGCTTTCCAGCCCCCAGATCGCCGTCACCACTTCGGGCGGCACGCCATGGCGCGCCTCGATGGCCCGCAGCACCGCCTGCCGCCGCGCAAGCTGGGCGCGGCCCTTGGCGATGCGCTCGTCCGAGGCGGCGATCGCCAGGTAGTCCTCCAGCGTGCGGGTGAACTCGGTCTGACTGCGGTCGCGCTCGACCACATCGGGCAGGAATCCCGCGGTCCTCAGCGCGCGGTCCAGCGTGGCGGGCGCAATGCCCTGCGTCGCGGCGCGCTGGCGGAACCCGGCCAGCCAGGCGTCATAGGCCGGATTGGCCACCGGCCGCGCCGTCGCGCGGCTGGCGGGCGGCGGGCTGCCGACCCCGCCCGAACAGGCCGCCAGCGCCGAGATCCCAAGCCATGCCGTCAGACTGCGTCGCGTGATCCTCATCGGTCCCTCCCTTGCCGGCCCGTGACCTGCATAAGCGATCCGCCCCGCCCCGGCAAAGCCCGGCCGCCGCCCCGGCGGGCGGGTTTGCCCGCGTCAGTCCGGCATGCTAGCGTCGCGCGGTCTTGGACAGCGAGAAAGGGACCGGCACCGACATGCCCGAACGGATCGCCGCAGCGACGGCCCGCGGCAGGCACGCCGCGCAGGGGGCGCTTGCGCTTTTCGGGCTGCTGGTCGTGCTGCTGGCCGGGGTCTTCGTGCATGCCCAGGCCCAGCGCGTCTTTCTGGACGATACCGCGCGGCGGGGCGATACCACGTTGCGGCTGGCGGTCTCGACGCTCACCGCGCAGCTCGACCGGTTCCAGCGGCTGCCCCGGCTGGTCGCCGAACAGCCGGTGATCCGCGCGCTGGCCGCCCATCCCCATGATCCCGCCCGCATCGCCGCCGCGAACCTGACGCTGCGCCATATCGCGGTGACGCTGGGCGCGTCGGACATCTATTTCATGGACCCGGGCGGGATCACCCGCGCGGCGTCGAATTTCGATCACCCGACCTCCTTCATCGGCGGCAATTTCGCCTTCCGTCCCTATTTCACGCAGGCGCTGGCGGGCGGCGAGGGGCGGTTCTTCGCGCTGGGCACGACCTCGGGCAAGCGCGGCTATTATTTCGGCGCACCGGTGCGGGTGGATGACCGGATCGCGGGGGTGATGGTCGTCAAGATCGACCTCGACGCGATCGAGGACACCTGGCGCGGCGGCGATGACGAGGTGTTGGTCACCGATCCCGAGAACATCATCTTCCTGTCCTCGCGGCCCGACTGGCTGTTCCGCCCCTATGTCCGGCCGGATGCCGATGCGGCGGACCGCACCCGGGCGACCCGGCGCTATGCCGACCGCGCGATCACGGGCGCGCCGCTGCTCACCGGCCTGCCGGGCCCGGACGGGCTGGCCCGGCCCGGGACAGGCGGCGCTATGCTGGCGCTGTCCGAATGGATGGAGACGGCGGGCTGGAAGGTGACCGTCCTTCTGGACACCGCTCTGGCCAGGCGCCAGGCCATCGTCTTCACGCTCGCGGTCATGCTGGCGCTGGGGCTTCTGATGGCGCTTGCCGCCGCGCTCTGGCAGCGGCGCGCGCGGCTGCGCGACCGCCTCGCCATGCAGGCCGCCGCCCGGGCCGAGCTCGAGCGCCGCGTGGCCGCGCGCACCGCCGAACTGGCTGCCCTGAACGCCCGGCTGGGCGCCGAGGTGGCCGAACGCGCCGCCGCCGAGGCCAACCTGCGCCAGGCCCAGGCCGACCTGATCCAGGCGGCCAAGCTGGCGGCGCTGGGCCAGATGTCGGCGGCGCTCAGCCACGAGTTCAACCAGCCGCTGGCCGCCGTGCGCAACTATGCCGAGACCCTGCCGGCGCTGGTGGAGCGCGGCCGCACCGACGAGGCGCGGCGAAATGCCGGGCGCATCCTCGCCCTGGTCGACCGGATGGCGGCGCTGGGTCGCGACCTGCGCAACTTCGCCCGCACGCCCGAACGCGGCGTTGGCCGGGCCTCGCTGCCCGAGGTGATCCGCGCGGCCTCCGAGATCGCGGGCCCGCGCCTGCGCGCGGTGGGCGCGGATCTGGCCGTGACGCTTGCCCCCGACCTGCCCGCGGTGGCCGGCGGCCCGCTCCGGCTGGAACAGGTGCTGGTCAATGTCATCACCAATGCCGCGGATGCGGTCGACGGGCGGGCCGACCGCCGCATCCTGCTGACCGCCGAACCGACGGCAACGGGCGCCCGTATCCGGGTCCGCGATTTCGGCCCCGGCGTGCCGGACGCGCTGCGCGAACGCATCTTCGATCCGTTCTTCACCACCAGGGGCGTCGGTCGCGGGCTGGGGTTGGGGCTGTCGATCTCCTACAACATCGTCAAGGATTTCGGCGGCGAACTGACGCTGGTCGATCCCGAAGGCGGCGGCGCCGAGTTCCGGATCGACCTGCGGCGCGCCGCGGACGAAGGGATACAGGCGGCGTGAGCGGGGCGCGCGTTCTTCTGGTCGATGACGAGCCCGACCTGCGCACCTCGACCGCGCAGGTGCTGGATCTCGAAGGCTTTGCCGTGCAGGAACTGGCCGAGGCGGGCCGCGTGCTGGATCTGGTCAGCTTCGGCTTTCCCGGCGTCGTCGTGACCGACATCCGGATGCCCGGCATGGACGGGCTGACGCTGATGAACCGCATCCACGAGATCGACCGCGATATTCCCGTGATCCTCGTGACCGGCCATGGCGATGTGCAGCTTGCCGTCCGGGCCATGCGCGACGGCGCCTATGATTTCGTGGAAAAGCCCTTTTCCGCCTCGCAACTGGCCGAGATCGTCGCCCGCGCCGCCGATTACCGGCGGCTGGTGGTCGAGAACCGCGTGCTGCGCGCCGCGGCCGGTCAGGCCGACGATCTCGAGGCCCGGCTGGTCGGCCGCTCGACCGCGATGATCGACCTGCGGCGGCGGATCCGGACCATCGGCCCGTCCGAGGCGGATGTGCTCGTCATCGGCGAGACCGGCACCGGCAAGGATCTGGTCGCCCGCGCGCTGCACGATCTGTCGCCGCGCGCGCAACGCCCCTTTGTCGCCATCGACTGCGTCGCGCTGCCGCCCGCCCTGATCGAAAGCGAGTTGTTCGGCCACGAGGCGGGCGCCTTTGCCGGGGCGTTGCGGCCGCGGGTGGGCAAGCTGGAACATGCCCGCGGCGGCACGGTGCTGCTGGACGACATCGCCTCGATGCCGATCGAGACGCAGGGGACGCTGTTGCATGTGATCGAGCGGCGCGAGATCACGCGGCTCGGCTCGAACGAGGCGGTGCCGCTCGATCTGCGCTTCATGGCGACCAGCCGGATGCCGCTGGAGGAGGAGGTGGCCGCGGGCCGGTTCCGGGCCGATCTGCTTTACCGGCTGAACGTGGTCACGCTGACCGTGCCGCCGCTGGCCGCGCGGCCCGAGGATGTGGCGCCGCTGTTCCTGCGGCTGGTGGCCGAGGCCGCGCAACGCCACCGGGTCGAGCCGCCCGGCCCCCCGCCCGCGCTGGTCGCGGCGGTGGCGGCGCGCGACTGGCCGGGCAATGTCCGCGAACTCAGGAACGCCGCCGACCGCTATGCGCTGGGGCTGGGCATCGCCGAGATGCCGGGCGAGACCGAGTCGCCCTCACGCCTGGCCGCCCGCGTCGCGGCCTTCGAGAAGCGCGAGATCGAGGCCGCGCTGGCGGCCCACAAGGGCGCGATCCGGCCGGTCTACGAGGCGCTGGGCCTGTCGCGCAAGACGCTGTGGGAGAAGATGCAGAAGCACGGCATCGACAAGACCGCCTTCGGCGCCGCGGACGACGACGAGTAAACGGATGGGGGGAATTCCCCCCATGCCCCGGCGGCCGATGTTACGAAATCCACACATTTCGCGCCGCGTGCGGCGGTTTTCTTCCCTCGATCGCATCTGTAAGGTTGCACAGCGGCGCCCGTCGCCCCCTGATATGCCGCGTGCTCCGGCGGGGCGGCTGCCTGCCGCGCCGGAATCGCCAACCAGGTTCATGGGAGGACCCCAATGTTGATGACCCGTATCGCGGCCCTTGCGGTCGCCGCCACGCTTGCCCTGCCCGCCGCCGCCGAGGATCGTGCGGACTGGCCCAACAGCCTGACCATCGGCACCGCCAGCCAGGGCGGCACCTATTTCGTCTATGGCAACGGCTTTGCCAGCTTCATCTCCGAGCAGCTCGGCGTGAATGCCACGGGCGAGGTGACCGGCGGCCCGGTGCAGAACGTGACGTTGGTGGAAACCGGCGACCACCTGATGGGCCTTGTGACCATGGGCCCGGCCTATGACGCCTGGATGGGCAAGTCGGAACTGGCGCCGGGGCTGGAACACCGCTCGATCCGCGCGCTGTTCCCGATGTACCAGACGCCGTTCCAGGTCGTCGCGCTGCGCTCGTCGGGCATCACCTCGGTGTCCGATCTGGACGGCAAGCGCGTTTCGGTCGGCCCGGCGGGCGGCACGCCCGGCACCTACTGGCCGCTGTTCATGGAGGTGCTCGGCGTGAATGCCCGCGTCTCGAATGCCGGTGCCGCGGATGCCGCGGGCCAGCTTCAGGACGGCCTGATCGACGCCTTCGCCTTTGCCGCGGGCGTGCCGATCTCGGCCTTCGCGGAACTCGCGGCCAGCCAGGACGTGGTGATGTTCGGCTTCAACGAGGAAGAGATGCCGAAGATCCTCGAGGCCTTCCCGGCCATGGCGCCCCTGACGATCCCGGCGGGCACCTATGCGGGCCATGACTACGACCAGCCCACCGTCGCACTGTGGAACTTCGCCGTCGCGCATTCCGACATGCCCGATAGCCTGGCCTACGAGATCACCACGCTGGCGATGGAAAACCATGACCGCATGCTGCAGATCCATGCCGCGGCCAGCGAGACGCTGATCGAGAACTGGGACAAGAACACCTTCATGCCGTTCCATCCCGGCGCCGTGCGCTTCTACGAGGAAGCAGGCATCGAGATTCCCGACGATCTGAAGTAAGCTGACCCGGTCCCGCGCCTGCCTTGCAAGGGCGGGCGCGGGACCGGGAGCCGCGCTCCGGTCGGCGCGCGATGCGGGCCGGCCGTCTCGTGCAAAGAACATCAGAGGCGCGGACCACCTGACCCGGTCGGGTCGGCAACCGCTCCGGCCGACCGAGGGGGGGAAGGCCATGCAATCCAATCCGACGGCCGCCGCGGCGGACGAGGCGGGGCCCGATATCGCAAGAGGCGTCGACGCCGAAACCTATGCGTCGAACCAGCGGCGCCCCGGATACCTGCTCGGTCGAGTGCTGGCGCTGATCTGCGCGGGCTACACGATCTTCCATGTCGGCGTGCTTTACCTCTACCCGCTTGAACCCTGGGTCTACCGGCTGATCCATGTCGGCGGCGGGCTGGCCATCGGCTTCCTGCTGTTCTCGACCGCCACCTTCGGCGAGGAGCCCGGGCCGCGCGGGCTGAACCGGCTGCGCCTTGCGCTGATCGCGCCCGGGGCCGCGGCGATCACGGCGGCCTTCCTTCAGGCGGTGGGCTTTCATTTCGGCATCGGCGGCGTCGATCAGGCGGCGGCGCGCGATGCGATGGTGCTGTCCTTCGGCTGGCCGCTGCTGCTGGGCTCGATCTGGCTGGTGGGGCTGGGCTGGTTCGTGCCCGACCGCAGCCGCGAGCGGCTGGACCTTGCGGATGTCTTCCTGGCCGTCGCCGCGATCACGGTCGCGCTCTACATCATCCACCACGCGCCCTTCCTGCGGCTGCGCGCGGGCACCGCGCTGGCCAAGCAGGCGGACATGTTCGCCGCCGCGGCGGGCGTTCTGCTGATCCTCGAACTGACGCGGCGGCTGGCCGGGCTGGCGCTGGTGGTGATCGCGGGGATCTTCGTGATCTATGCCTTTGTCGGGCCATGGCTGCCCGGCATCCTGGAACATCGTGGCTACTCGGCGACACGCTTCTTCACCTATGTCTATACCGACCAGGGCATCCTCGGCCCGACCACGGCGATTTCATCGACCTACATCATCCTGTTCGTGACCTTCGCCGCCTTCCTTCAGGCCAGCCGCGTGGGCGAGTATTTCGTCAATTTCGCCTTTGCCGCGGCCGGGCATCTGCGCGGCGGACCGGCCAAGGTGGCGGTGTTCGGCTCGGGCCTGATGGGCATGATCAACGGCACATCGGCGGGCAACGTGGTGGCCACCGGCTCGCTGACCATCCCGCTGATGAAGAAGGTGGGCTACAAGCCCCAGACCGCCGGCGCGATCGAGGCCGCGGCCTCCTCGGGCGGGCAGATCCTGCCGCCGATCATGGGGGCGGGCGCCTTCATCATGTCCGAGATCACGGGCATCGCCTATACCGAGGTCGTGATCGCGGCGATCATCCCCGCGCTGCTCTACTTTGCCTGCGTGCTGTTCAATGTCGATCTGGCCGCGCGCAAATACGGCATGAAGGGCCTGCCGCGCGAGGAATTGCCGCGCTTCGACGTGCTGGCGCGCAAGACGTTCCTGTTCCTGCCGATCATCATCCTGATCGCCACGCTGTTCGCGGGCTATTCGGTCATCCGGGCGGGCGTCTGGGCGATGGCGGCGGCCACGGTGGTCAGCTGGCTGACGCCCTATCGCATGGGGCCGGTCGCGATCCTGCGCGCGTTCGAGCTGGCCGCCAAGATGAGCCTGCAACTGATCGCGGTCTGCGCCGCGGCGGGCATCATCGTGGGCGTGATCGCGCTGACCGGCATCGGCACGCGGTTCTCGGGGCTGTTGCTGGGGCTGGCCGGGCAAAGCCAGCTTGTCGCGCTGTTCTTCGCGATGATCGTGGCGATCATCCTCGGCATGGGGATGCCGACAACGGCGGCCTATGCGGTGGCGGCCTCGGTCATCGCGCCGGGGCTGGTGCAGATGGGCATCCAGCCGCTTCTGGCGCATTTCTTCATCTTCTACTTCGCGGTGATGTCGGCGATCACGCCGCCCGTGGCGCTGGCCGCCTATGCGGGGGCGGCCATCGCGCAATCCGACCCGATGAAGACCAGCGTCGAGGCATTCAAGTTCGGGCTGGCGGCTTTTGTCGTGCCGTTCATGATCTTCGCCTCGCCCGCGCTGTTGATGCAGGGGCACTGGACCGAGGTCGTGCATGTCACCGCCTCGGCCGCCTTCGGGGTGTTCCTGCTGTCGGCGGCGGTGCAGGGCTGGTTCATGGGCACGCTTAATCCGGCATTGCGCCTGTTTGTTGGCGCCGCGGCGCTTGCGATGATCGACGGCGGCTGGCTGACCGATGGCATCGGGCTTGGCGCGGCGCTGATCGTCTTGCTGCTTCAGCGTCGGCAGGTCGCCGCCCGCGACATTGCCCGCGGCGCGGACTGAGCAGGACAAGGCGCGGGCTGCCGCTTGGCGCGGCCCGCGCCCTCCGCTAGGAAGGCCGTCCAACCGCAGACAAGGATCTTGCCGTGACGACCGCCCAGGACCGCATCACCCGTACCATCGCCACCGAGATCGCCGCCGCGCCCGCGCAGGTTCAGGCCGCGGTCCAGTTGCTGGACGGGGGCGCGACCGTGCCCTTTGTCGCGCGCTACCGCAAGGAGGTGACCGGCGGGCTGTACGATACCCAGTTGCGCCTGCTGGCCGACCGGCTGGCCTATCTGCGCGAGATGGAGGCGCGGCGCGAAACGATCCTGAATTCGATCCGCGAGCAGGGCAAGCTGACCGATGCGCTGGCCCGCGCCATCGCCGGGGCCGGGACCAAGGCCACGCTCGAAGACATCTACCTGCCCTTCAAGCCCAAGCGCCGCACCAAGGCGATGATCGCCCGCGAGAACGGGCTGGAGCCGCTGCTGCGCGCGATCATGGACGACCGGGGCGCGGCGCCCGAGACGCTGGCGGCGGGCTATCTGTCGGACGCCGTGCCCGATGCCAAGACCGCGCTTGCGGGCGCACGCGACATCCTGGCCGAGCAACTGGCCGAGAATGCGGATCTTCTGGGTCGGCTGCGCGCCTTCATGCAGGACGAGGCGTTCATCGCCGCCCGCGTCGTGCCCGGCAAGGAGGTCGCGGGCGCCAAGTTCTCGGATTATTTCGACCATCGCGAGAAATGGGCCACGATCCCCGCGCACCGGGCGCTGGCGATCCTGCGCGCCTCCAAGGAAGAGGTCGTGACCATCGAGATCGCCCCCGATCCCGAAACCGGCACGCCCCGCGCCATCGGCATGCTCGCCGCCGAGATCGGGATCGCGGGCGACGGCCCGGGCGATGCCTGGCTGCGCGCGGCGGCGGGCTGGACCTGGCGGGTCAAGCTGGGCCTGACGATGTATATGGACCTGCTGGGCGAATTGCGCCGCCGCGCCCATGAGGAGGCCATCGCCGTCTTTGCCCGCAACCTGCGCGACCTGCTGCTGGCCGCGCCTGCGGGGGCGCGCCCGACGCTGGGGCTGGACCCCGGCATCCGCACCGGCGTAAAGGCCGCGGTGGTGGACGCCACCGGCAAGCTGGTCGAGACGGCGACGCTGTATCCCTTTCAGCCGAAGAACGACCTGCGCGGGGCCATGGCGACGGTGCTGGAACTGGTCCGCCGCCATGGCGTCGAGCTGATCGCCATCGGCAACGGCATCGCCAGCCGCGAAACCGAGCGTTTCGTGGCCGAGGCGCTGCGCCTTCTGCCCGACGCCGAGCCGCGCCCGGTCAAGGTGGTGGTGTCCGAGGCGGGCGCGTCGGTCTATTCCGCCTCGGAACTGGCGGCGCGCGAATTTCCCGATCTGGACGTGTCCCTGCGCGGCGCCGTGTCCATCGCGCGGCGGCTCCAGGATCCGCTGGCCGAACTGGTCAAGATCGAGCCGAAATCCATCGGCGTCGGCCAGTACCAGCATGACGTGGACCAGCGCCGCCTTGCCCAGACGCTGGAGGCGGTGGTCGAGGACGCGGTGAACGCCGTGGGGGTGGACCTGAATACCGCGTCCGCGCCGCTGCTGGCCCATGTCGCGGGGCTGGGGCCGTCGCTGGCGCAGGCCATCGTCGCCCATCGCGATGCCAATGGCGCCTTTCCCTCGCGCAAGGCGTTGCTCAAGGTCGGCGGGCTGGGGCCGAAGGCGTTCGAACAGGCGGCGGGCTTCCTGCGCATCCAGGGCGGCACCGAGCCGCTGGATGCCTCCTCCGTCCACCCCGAGGCCTATGGCGTGGCCCGCCGGATCGTCGCCGCCTGCGGCCGCGACCTGCGCGAGATCATGGGCAACGGCGCGGCGCTCAAGGGGCTGAAACCCGAGCAATTCGTAGACGACCGTTTCGGCCTGCCCACGGTGCGCGACATCCTTGCCGAACTGGAAAAACCCGGCCGCGACCCGCGCCCCGAATTCCGTACCGCCGCCTTTGCCGACGGGGTCGAGGACATCAAGGATCTGAAACCCGGCATGATGCTGGAAGGCACCGTGACCAACGTGGCCGCCTTTGGCGCCTTCGTCGATATCGGCGTGCATCAGGACGGGCTGGTGCATGTCAGCCAGCTTGCCGACCGCTTCGTGCGTGACCCGCACGAGGTCGTCAAGGCGGGCGATGTGGTCAAGGTGCGCGTGGTCGAGATCGACATTCCCCGCAAGCGCATCGGCCTGTCGATGCGCAAGGAAGCCGCCGCCGCCGACCCGCGCCCCGCCAGCCCCGCGCGCGCCCGGGGCACGGGCAAGCCGCGCGCGCCCGAAGGGTCCGGCCGGGGCGCGCTGGGCGATGCGCTGCGCGCGGCGATGACGCGCAAGGAGTGATCAGCGCAGCATCCCCACCAGCGTCAGCGACAATGCGGGCAGGGCGGCGATCGCGGCCAGCCCCAGAAGGCTTGCGATCAGGAAGGGCAGGGCGCCCCGCGCGATGCGCTCGATTGACAGGCGCGTGACATTCGCCGCGACGTAAAGATTGATGCCCACCGGCGGCGTGAACAGCCCGATGGCCAGGTTCACCATCACCACCACCCCGAACCAGGCCGGATCCCAGCCCATTTCCCGCATCACCGGCAGAAAGATCGGCAGCGAGATGAACATCACCGTCACCGGGTCCATGAACATCCCCGCGACCAGCAGCACGACCATGATGACCAGCAGGATCACCCATTCATTGCCGCTCAGACCCAGCAGCGCGCCGGAATAGCTCCCGATCAGATCCTCGACATTGACCACCCAGCCGAACAGCCCCGCATAGGCCACCACCAGCATCACCACCGCAGAGGACGCGGCCGCATTGGCCAGCGCCTCGTAAAGCCCGCGCAAGGTCAGCGTGCGATAGGCCAGCGCGCCGACGCCCAGCGCATAGACGGTCGCGACCAGCGCCGCCTCGGTCGGGGTGAAGATGCCCGAATAGATCCCGCCCAGGATCACCAGTGGCGTCAGAAGGCCCCAGAACGCCTCGCGGAAGGACAGCCACAGCCGCCGACCATAGGGCAGCGCGGCATGCGGCATCGGGCTCAGCGCGTCCAGCGCGGGGCTTGTCGCAGGCCCCTCGCGCCGGGCGAAGGGCAGGGTGGCCAGCATCATCAGCCCCATGAACAGGCCGGGGATGATCGCCGCGATGAACAGCTGCGAGATCGAGGTTTCCGCGATCACGCCATAGATCACCAGCCCGATCGAGGGCGGGATCACGATGGACAGCGCCGCGCCGGTGCAGACCAGCCCCGCCGCATAGGCGCGGGAATAGCCGTCCTCCTCCATCCCCTTGACGATCATCGGCCCGATGGCCGCGACCGAGGCCGGACCGGACCCGCTGACCGCGCCCCAGAACAGGCAGACCACCGTCCCCACAACCCCCATGCCGCCGGGGGTGGACCCGATCAGCACGCGGAAGAAGCGGATCATGCGTTCCGCGATCCCCGTCGTGCCCATCAGCGTGCCCGCAAGGATGAAGAACGGGATCGCCAGCAGCGAGAACTTGGTGACGCCCGCCGCGATCAGGTCGCCCGCAAGCTCCAGCCCGAATCCGATCTGCCACATCGCATGGATCGCCGACAGGCCCAGCGCAAAGGCCACCGGCACGCGCAGCGCCATCAGCAGGAAGAACAGGATCACCATCCCGGTGCCCGCGCCGAGGCCGGGGAACAGATCAGGCATCGGATCCCCCGTCGCCCATGCCGCGCAGCACATCCCGCGCGTGTTGCAGATAGCGGATCAGGATCAGAGCAAAGCCGAACGGCACCGCCGCTTGGTAATACCACGCGGGCAGGCCCAGCGCGTAGGAGCGGATGCCGCTGGACAACTGGTTGGTCAGGGTCTGCCACGAGAACCAGGCCGACAGCGCCAGAAGCAGCACGGACAGCGCGGCGGCCAGCACGAAAAGCGGCCTGCGCAAGGCGCGCGGCAGCAGGTCATGGACCAGCGTCACTGACAGATTCTCGCCCCGCCGCGCGGCGATGGCGGCGCCGAACACGGTCAGCAGCAGGAAGCCGTTGGTCAGCAACTCCTCGGTCGCGGCAAGCGAGTAGTTCGTGCCGTAGCGGACCACCACATTGGCAAAGCCGATGGCGGTCATGCCCAGGAACAGGACCGCGCAGACGATCTTTTCCGCCTCGTCGAGAAGGAAACGCATCGGGCTTTCCCGCTATGCCGAACGAAGGGCAGGCCCGCGCCGGGCGGACCTGCGCCGTTTCATCGGTTACTGCGCTTCCGCGATGGCCGCGCGGAACGCCTCGACGATCTCGGGGCCGACCTTGGCCGCCCATGTGTCAAAGGCCGGCTGCGTCGCCTCGCGGAAGGCGGCCAGCTGCTCGGGGCTCAGTTCGGTGACCTCCATCCCCTTCTCGCGCAGGAAGTCGATGCCGCTGGCGGTGCCGTCGCGGGTGATCTGGCGCTGGTATTCCATCGCCTCGATGGCGGCGGTCCGCAGCTTGTCCTGCATCCCGGCATCATAGCTGTCCCACTTGGCCTTCGAGATGCCAAGGAAGATCGGGTCATAGGAATAATGCCAGGTCGTCAGGTATTTCTGCATCTCGTAGACCTGCTGCGGAATGATGACCGCGCCGATCGGGTTTTCCTGCCCGTCGACCACGCCCTGTTGCAGCGCGGTCAGCGTTTCCGACCACTGCATCTGCTGCGGATTGGCGCCCAGCGCGTTCATCACGTCGATATACATCGGCCCCGCGACGCGCATGTTCAGCCCCTTCATGTCGTCGGGGCTGGTGATCGGGCGGGTGTTGTTGGTGATCTCGCGAAAGCCGTTCTCGCCCCAGGCCAGCACGACGATGCCCTTTTCCAGAAGGATGTCGGCCATCATCTGGCCGGGCGCGCCCTGCGTGGTCGCGTCGACCTCGTCATAGGAGGAATAGAGATAGGGCAGCGAGAACACCGCCATTTCGGGCACCAGCGGCGTGACGTTGATCGCCGAGGTCAGCACCAGGTCCAGCGCGCCGCGGCCGATCATCTCGGCCTGCTTCATCTGGTCGCCGCCCGAAAGCTGGGCATTGGGGAAGACCCGCACCGAAATGTCGCCGCCGGTCGCCTCGGAGATCAGTTCGCCGAACTTCTCGGCGCCCTTGTGCCAGGTGGTGGTGTCGCCGACATTGTGCGACAGCCGCAGTGTCTCGGCCGAGGCCGTGCCCAGCATCATCGCGCCCACGACCAGGGCGGCGAACGCGCCCCTGCCCAGAGTGATCGCCTTCATGGAACTCCTCCGTCTTGTCCGTTCGCCCTTGCCGGGCGGATTCTGCGGGGCACGCCACGCCGCCCCGTGGCCGGTATCAAGACCAGATGCAAGGCCCGGGCACAAGACGCGATGCGCCTTGCATCCCGCCGATGTAAGAACGGAAAGGCAACGCCCAGTTGCAGGTATCGCGTCTCGAAATCGCCGTTGCGTTCCAGATAGACCCCCAGATTGGCCATGCCGCCCCCCTGCATCTGGCGCGCAAGGCCCAGGCTCAAGACGGCGGTATCGGCCTCGGGATAGCGGTCGGGAATATTCGCGATCTGGTCGGAAAACAGGGTGAACGCGTTCCCCGGCGCAAAGCCCGTCACCAGCGCCGAGGGCCGTTGCGGCGGGCGTTTCCCGAACTCGTGGACCAGCACGACAAAGGCCCATGGGGTGATCGTCCGGCCCTGCCCGATCGCGACCTCGCCCGAAACGTCGATGCCGCGGAACAGGCTCCGGCTGACCCGGGTCTCCCGGTCGAGCATCGTGGCGAATTGCGTATGCGCCTGCTGCGTCAGGCCAAGGATCTGGCCGCCGCCGAAATGGCCCACGCTCAGCCCCGGCTGGCGGACCAGCGGGGCATGGATCCGCGCGTGGATCTCGACCATATGGCCGTCCCATCGGTCGACATTGCCCAGAAAGCTGTTGCGGAACCGCTGGCCGCTGACGCTGAAGCCGACCTGCGCGACATAATCCTCGCGGATCTGGAACAGATCGACGCCGAAGCCCAGGCTGTCGGCGCGAAGATCCTGAAAGATCTGCTGAGACGCGACATCGGACCGCCCGGCCGCAAGGCGGAACATCAGGCGCTGATCGTCCCGCGGGCGGGTCGTCAGGGCAAGATCGACCCGCTCAGCGTGACCTCGGCATCCGTGGCAAGCGCCGTGTTGCGCGGATCGGTTGCCGCGCCAAGGCCCCGGAACGTCAACGCCCGCTCCTGCCCCGCGGCCCGATCCTGCACCCCCGGCGCCGGACCTGCAGCCAGTCCGGCCCGGCGCGCGCAGGGGCCGCGCAGGCCATGCCGAAAGCGACAAGAACGGCCGGGAACATACGGATCATTGCGGCGGTCCTTTCCGGGCGCAAGGGACCGGGCAACTCCCTTGACTTGTGCCAATGGCTCCGTATCCTTCTCATGAATTGTTCCTCGCAGGCGAAATACGCAAGATAATTGCGTCTTTTGGGGGGTGACGACACGCCCGCAAAGGGCGGGGCGCGTGCTGTTCCCGTCGCCCAAGTTTCCTGTCCGCCACACCTGCCCCGGATGGCGGTCTCTCGCGCCCCGGGCCTTCGAGAGAGGGCGAAGGTGAAGCTCGCGATCGCCTTCTGGGAACAACGCGCCCCCAAATCCTATTTCTACCTGCTGACGCCGGACCGGGTCGTGTCGCGGACGGGGGGCTGGTTCGGGATCTTCATCCATACCCCCGCGCCGCAGGACACCACGCGGCTGGCCTATCTCTCGCACAATCTCAAGATGCTCCAGAACCCGATGCTCTATTTCGTGCAGAGCTTCGTCTTCTTCGAGACCGGGCTGGGGGATGGCAACATCAAGGATGTCGTCGCGGGACCCGAGGCCTGTGACTGGTCCGCCATCGGCGTGGCATCGCTGGCCTGGGTGCCCGAGATCGCGCCGGTCGCCGCCCTGCCGATGGTGCCGCTTGTCGACCGCCGGACCAAGCGCTTCGCCGTTCTGCTGGACGCGCCCGAGACCCGCCCGCTGGTCCTGCTGGAGGACGGCGCGCAACCTGGCTCGCTGCGGCTGGCGGCCGAGGGGCAGGCCAGGATCGAGGTTGACGCCAGCGCCGCCGATGACGGCCTCGTGCTGAGTTGCGACGCCGGTTTCGGCCTGCTGCGCGGCACGCCCAAGGGCAAGCCCGCGCCGCCCCTGTTCCGCGTGCCGCCCGGCACCTCGGTCCGGATCGACGCGCGGGGCGCCGCGGCGGGCTGCCTGCGGGCGGCGGGCGCGCTGGCCACGCCGGTTTCCGATCTTGTGGTCGGGTTCCGCTACGAGCTTGGCGCGCGCGGGCTGCTGGCCACTCCGGCGCTGAACGCGCCCGACGGGCCGGACGGGCACCCGGCCACGCTCTGCCTCTCGCCCAACGCGGTGCTCGACCCCGCGCGCAGCGGGTTCGCGCTGGACCCGGCCGGGGCGGGGTTTGGGTCGGCCTTCCGCACCCGGGGCGGCGGCACCATCGCCCTTGCCCCCGATCCCGGGGCGGCAGTCAGCTTGTCTTCAACCGCGGTGACGGGGCCATGCGCTACCTCACGCGCGACGGCCCGTTCGTCGCTTCGCCACCCCCGGGGGCGGGCGACAGCGCGTTCCTGTGCGGGCTGTGGGGCGTCGAATACATCGCGCTGGCACCGGGCGCGGCATCGGCCTTCTTCCCCGCCCCGCCCTATGCGGCGATGCCGGGGCTCGGCGCCGCGCAGGATCCCGCGCTGGTCCGCGCCTTCGAGCTGCACCACCTCAAACCCACGCGCCGCGCCGCGATCGCCTAGGCGGCGACGGGACAGGCCGCCGCGATGGCCGGGGCCACCACCTGCGCGGTGACGCCGCAGGGCCACAAGGCGACGTTCCGGAACGGGCATTGGAGCGCGCTTGACGTGGCCGCGATGCAGGGCCCCGATACCCAGGTCGCGATCCGGTTCGAGGCAGAGCCGGGCAAGGCCCTGCCCGATGCCTTGCAGGATGCGTTCCTGACCAACCAGCAATTCGTGGTGATGACGCAGGACTGCGGCAATCTCGGCCGGTTCTCCCCGAAAATCCGCATGAGCGGCTGGGAATTCGACCTCGACCTGTCGGGGAACACCACGATCGGCAGCTATCGCAACGTGCTGATCTTCAAATCGGCCAGCGCCTCGCTGGCGCAACTGGCCGCTGCGCCGGACCTCTGGACCGGAACCGCGGTCTTCAACAGCGAGGCCGAGCCCGAGGGCGCCTATCTCTCGGCCTGGCTGACCGCCTATCTGGACGAGGCACGCCGGATCCATGACGGCGCGCGCGGCGTGGCAAGCCTTGGCGCCTTCTGCGCGTTGATCGACGATCCGGACTGGAACGGGGTGCTGGCGCTGAACGTGGGCGTCGATCCCGCCGCCCTCGCCCCCGAGATCGAGGCGCTGCTGACCAGCATCGACGACAGCTTGTTCGCCGCGCATCATATCGGCGACCTCGTCAACCATGTGGCGCCGCAGACGGGCGGCGATTTCGCGCTGAACAGTTCGGTCTTCGGGCTGATCCGCTATACCGACCCGGCCTATCGCGGGGGGCAGGACGACATCGCCTATCTGCCCACGCCGGACGATTTCGATTTCCGCGTGCCGACGCTTGAGGCCGTGTTCGAGGATGCGCGGCTGACGCATTTCTCGAACCGCTCGCTGATCGTCGCGAACCGGCTGT
>NZ_DSDD01000124.1:0-24159 GCF_011048875.1 Rhodovulum sp. | reverse complement strand
TATGGCGGCGCGGGCATGTCCTATCTGGCCCATGTGATCGCGGTCGAGGAAATCGCGCGCGCCTCGGCCTCGGTGTCGCTGTCCTACGGGGCGCATTCCAACCTGTGCGTGAACCAGATCAAGCTGAACGGCACCGACGCGCAGAAACGCAAATACCTGCCCGGCCTGCTTTCGGGCGAACATGTCGGCGCGCTTGCCATGTCCGAGGCGGGGGCGAGGTCCGACGTCGTGTCGATGAAGCTGCGCGCCGAAAGGCGGAACGGCTATTACACGCTGAACGGCACGAAATACTGGATCACCAACGGTCCCGATGCCGATACGCTGGTGGTCTATGCCAAGACCGACCCGGAGGCCGGGCCCAGGGGCATCACGGCCTTCATCATTGAGAAGACGATGAAGGGCTTTTCCACGTCTCCGCATTTCGACAAGCTCGGGATGCGTGGCTCGAACACGGCCGAACTGATCTTCGACGATGTGGAAGTCCCCTTCGAGAACGTCCTTGGCGAGGAGGGCAAGGGCGTTCGGGTGCTGATGTCGGGCCTGGACTACGAACGCGTGGTCTTGGCCGGCATCGGCACCGGAATCATGGCGGCCTGTCTGGATGAGATCATGCCCTATATGCGCGAGCGCAAGCAGTTCGGGCAGTCGATCGGGAATTTCCAGCTGATGCAGGGCAAGATCGCCGACATGTACACCGCGATGAACAGCGCGCGGGCCTATGTCTATGCTGTTGCACGCTCTTGTGATCGCGGCCGGGTGACGCGCCAGGATGCCGCCGCCTGCGTGCTTTACGCGTCCGAAGAGGCGATGAAGCAGGCCCATCAGGCGGTGCAAGCCATGGGCGGGGCTGGATTTCTGGCCGACAGCGCCGTGGCGCGGCTGTTCCGCGACGCCAAGCTGATGGAGATCGGCGCAGGCACGTCCGAGATCCGGCGGATGCTGGTTGGGCGTGAATTGATGAAGGCGATGGAGTAAAGCTGAGTAACACAATCAACTTTGAGAGGTGATCCCATGCGACTCTCCCTTCTTCTTGCCGCAAGCCTGGCCCTCGCAGCCCCTGCAATGGCACAACAGGTCCGGTTCTCGCCCGATGCCACGGAGGAATGCCTGAAAAAGCAGCGCACCCCCGGGGCGGAGGTGACATGCATCGGCGAATCCGCCCGTGCCTGTTTCCAGCGAATCAAGAACGCCTCGCCCAGCGATATCGCGGCCTGCATGGGGCAGGAGTCGGAATACTGGACGGCCCGGATGACGGCCGCCCACGACCGGCTGATGGTACTTGCCAAGGCTGCGGATGCCGATTTCGCGAAGAACCCGAAATCCAAGGACGTGCCCTTCAGCCTGACCGAGGATCTGGAAATCCAGCAGCAGAAATGGGCTGAATGGCGCGAGATCCGCTGCGCGGTCGAGGCGATGATGCGCCGCGGCACACCCTATACGACGACCGCCGCGGGCAATTGCACGATGAAACGGATTGGCGAACAGGCGCTGTTTCTGGAAAGCGCGGTCAAATACATGGAAACCAAGTAGCTTCTGCGCGCGCCGCCCCGGGGGAGGGGGCGGCGCGGGTGCGGGCGAAGGGAGGAGCACGGCAATGGCTACGGATCGCGCAGGCCCCCCGCAGTTCGGGGAGCAGTACGCATGCGCCTGAATTCCAATGCTATCCCCGGTTCGGACTCTTTCCGCTCGAACCGCGCCGCCCATCTGGACGCGCTGCGCCTGATCGAGGAGGCCGCCGCGCTGGCTGCCGCCGGGGGCGGCGAGAAGGCCCGCGAACGGCATCTGTCACGCGGCAAGATGCTCCCGCGCGAGCGGGTGGCGAACCTGCTGGACCCGGGCGCGCCGTTCCTGGAAATCGGCGCGACTGCGGCGCACGGACTTTACGGCGGCGACGCCCCCTGTGCGGGGGTGATCGCGGGCATCGGGCGGGTGCATGACCAGGAGGTCATGGTGGTGTGCAACGACGCCACCGTGAAGGGCGGCACCTATTACCCGATGACGGTCAAGAAGCATCTTCGCGCGCAGGAAATCGCCGAGGAATGCCATCTGCCCTGCGTCTACCTGGTGGATTCGGGCGGCGCCAACCTGCCCAACCAGGACGAGGTCTTCCCCGACCGCGACCATTTCGGGCGCATCTTCTACAACCAGGCCCGGATGAGCGCCAAGGGCATCCCCCAGATAGCCGTGGTGATGGGCTCCTGCACCGCGGGCGGCGCCTATGTCCCCGCCATGTCGGACGTCACCATCATCGTGCGCGACCAGGGCACGATCTTCCTCGCCGGCCCCCCGCTGGTGAAGGCCGCCACCGGTGAGGTCGTCACCGCCGAGGATCTGGGCGGCGGCGATGTCCACACCCGCCTTTCGGGCGTCGCCGACTACCTGGCCGAGGACGATGCCCATGCGCTGGCGCTCGCCCGTCGGGCAATCGCGCATCTCAACCGCGAGAAACCCGCAACCGTCCGGCTGGAAACGCCCGAAGACCCGGCCTGCGACCCCGAGGAATTGCTGGGTGTCGTGCCCGCCGACCTGCGCACGCCCTATGACATCCGCGAGGTGATCGCGCGCATCGTCGACGGCTCGCGCTTCGACGAGTTCAAGCCGCGCTTCGGCGAGACGCTGGTAACGGGCTTCGCCCACATCATGGGCATCCCCGTGGGCATCATCGCCAATAATGGCGTGATCTTCTCGGAATCCGCCCAGAAGGGCGCGCATTTCGTGGAACTCTGCTCCCAGCGCGGCACGCCGCTGATCTTCCTTCAGAACGTCACCGGCTTCATGGTCGGCCGCAAATACGAAAACGAGGGCATCGCGCGCCACGGTGCCAAGATGGTCACGGCCGTCGCCTCGACCAATGTGCCCAAGATCACCATGATCGTGGGCGGCAGCTTCGGCGCGGGCAATTACGGTATGGCGGGTCGCGCCTACCAGCCCCGCTTCCTCTGGACCTGGCCCAATTCCCGCATCTCGGTGATGGGCGGCGAACAGGCGGCGGATGTGCTGGCAACGGTCAGGCGCGACGCCATAGAACGGTCGGGCGCCACCTGGTCGCCCGAGGAGGAGGCCGAGTTCAGGCGTCCCACCATCGAGATGTTCGAGCGGCAAAGTCACCCGCTCTATGCCTCGGCCCGGCTCTGGGATGACGGCATCGTGGACCCGCGCAAGTCGCGCGCGGTGCTCGCCCTCTCGCTCTCGGCCGCGCTGAATGCGCCCATCCCCGAAACCCGCTTCGGCGTGTTCCGGATGTAGCCCCGCCCCCTCCTTCTTCTTGGGCCAAATACCCCGGGGGGTGCGGGGGGCTGGCCCCCCGCTGGCGACCGCAACAAGAGGCACGGATGTTCAGGAAAATCCTCATCGCCAACCGCGGCGAAATCGCCGTCCGCATCATTGCCACCGCCCGCCGGATGGGGGTGGCAACCGTCGCAGTCCATTCCGACGTTGACGAATGCGCCGCCCATGTCGCCGCCGCCGACGAGGCAGTGCCCATAGGCGGCGCAGCGCCGGCCGAAAGCTACCTGCGCGCCGAGCGCATCATCGCGGCCGCCCGCGCCACCGGGGCGCAGGCGATCCATCCGGGCTATGGCTTCCTGTCCGAGAACCCCGGTTTCGTCGATGCGGTCGAGGCGGCGGGGCTGGTTTTCATCGGCCCTTCGGCCTCCGCGATCCGGGCGATGGGGCTCAAGGATGCGGCCAAGGCACTTATGGAACAGGCGAGCGTTCCGGTGGTGCCGGGCTATCACGGCGACAACCAGGATGACGAACACCTGGCCGGTGCGGCCGAGGCCATCGGCTATCCCGTGCTCATCAAGGCCGTGGCAGGCGGCGGCGGCAAGGGCATGCGCAAGGTGCTGGCCACAGCCGATTTCCCCGCCGCCCTGTCCGCCGCCCGCTCGGAGGCCCGCAATGCCTTTGGCAATGATGCGGTGCTGATCGAGAAATATGTCGAGAAACCCCGCCATATCGAGGTTCAGGTCTTCGGCGACGGGGTGGACGCCGTGCATCTGTACGAACGCGACTGCTCGCTGCAACGCCGCCACCAGAAGGTGATCGAGGAAGCCCCCGCGCCCGGCATGACCGCCGAGATGCGCGCCGCGATGGGCGAGGCGGCGGTCAGGGCGGCGAAGGCCATCGGCTACAAGGGCGCGGGCACGGTCGAGTTCATCGTCGATGGCTCGGACGGGCTGAGGCCCGACCGGTTCTGGTTCATGGAGATGAATACAAGGCTTCAGGTCGAACATCCCGTGACCGAGGCGATCACCGGCCTCGATCTGGTGGAATGGCAGCTTCGCGTCGCCGCCGGAGAGGGGCTGCCGCTGCTGCAGGACGACATCCCGCTGACCGGCCATGCCTTCGAGGCGCGGCTTTACGCCGAGGACGTGCCCGCAGGCTTTCTGCCCGCTACGGGAACGCTGGCCCATCTGGCCTTTCCGCCCGGGCTGCGCGCCGATACGGGCGTGCGCACGGGCGACCGGATCAGCCCGTTCTATGACCCGATGATCGCCAAGATCGTCGTGCATGGCCCCACCCGCGCGCTCGCGCTGAACCGTCTGGCGCGCGCGTTGGAAGAGACGCAGGTGGCGGGCACGGTGACGAACCTGGCCTTTCTCGGCCGTCTTGCCCGGCATGAGGGCTTTTCGCGCGGCGAGGTCGATACCGGCCTGATCGAGCGCGACCTTGCCGCGCTGACCGAGGCGCCGGGCCCCTCGCTGGCCGTGCAGGCCGCCGCGCTGCTCGAAGCCGCCGCGCTGCCCGAGGGGCCGCTTGCAGGCTTCGCGCTCTGGTCGCCGCTCCGTCGGACGCTGACGCTGGCCCATGCGGGCGAGGAGATCACGGGCGTGGTGATGGCCACCGGCTCCGGCCGCGCAGAGGTCGAGATCGCGGGCGAGTTGCTCGAGGCGCATCGCGACGCGGGCGGCTGGCGCATCGCGGGCCGCGCGCCGGGGCAGGTGCTGCGGGCGGGCGGCGCGATCCATGTCTTTGCGGGGGAGGCGGGGACCTTCGGTTTCGTGCCGCTTGATCCGCTGGACAGGGCCGCGGCGGCGCATGCCCATTCCGGCGTGATCGAGGCGCCGATGCCGGGCCTTGTCAAGACGGTCTTTGCCACGGCAGGGCAGGCGGTGACGGTCGGCGAACCGCCGGTCATTCTCGAGGCGATGAAGATGGAACACACCCTGACCGCCCCGCGCGATGGCGTGGTGGCCGAGGTGATGGTCACGCCGGGCACCCAGGTCGAGCCCCACGCGCCGCTGATCCGGCTGGAGGATGCGGATGGCTGAGCGGGTCGAGATCTTCGAGGTCGGTCCGCGGGACGGGTTGCAGAACGAGAAGCGGCCGATCCCGACGGGCGAAAAGATCGCGCTGATCGACATGCTGTCGCGCGCCGGGTTCCGGCGGATCGAGGTGGCAAGTTTCGTCAGCCCGAAATGGGTGCCGCAGATGGCCGATGGCGCCGAGGTGCTGGCGGGCATCGTCCGCGTGCCGGGCGTGCGCTATGCCGCGCTGACCCCGAACATGCAGGGCTATGAACGGGCCAAGGCCGCGGGCGCGGACGAGATCGCGATCTTTGGCGCGGCATCGGAAGGGTTCAGCCGGGCCAATATCAATGCAACCATCGCCGAAAGCCTGGACCGTTTCGCCCCCGTGGCCGAGGCGGCGCGGGCCGACGGGATGCGCATGCGCGGCTATATTTCCTGCGTGACCGATTGCCCCTATGACGGCCCGACGCCGCCCGCGCGCGTTGCCGAGGTGGCCGAACGGCTGATGGGCCTTGGCTGCTACGAGATCTCCCTTGGCGACACGATCGGGCAGGGCACGCCGGACAGCGTATCCGCGATGCTGCGCACGGTGCTCGACGTCGCGCCGCCCGACCGGCTGGCGGGGCATTTCCATGACACCGCCGGGCGGGCGCTGGCCAATATCGAGGCGTCGCTGGCGCTGGGCTTGCGGGTCTTCGATGCGGCGGTGGGCGGGCTTGGCGGTTGCCCCTATGCAAAGGGCGCCACCGGCAACGTGGCGACCGAGGCGGTGGCGGCGCGGCTGGCGGAACTGGGCTACGCGACCGGGCTTGATCCGGCGGCGATCCAGGCGGCGGCGGCGATGGCGCGCGCGATGCGCACAGGCGAGGGAGGCGGGCGCGATGCGTGAGGAACTGGGAATCGAGATCGACGGGCGCGGCGTGGCGCGGCTGGTGCTGAACCGGATCGACAAGCACAACGCGCTGTCCGAAGATCTGATCGCAGCGCTGCATGCGGCGGCCGAGCGGCTTGGTGCCGATCCCGCGGTGCGCGTGGTCGTGCTGACCGGCAATGGCGCAAGTTTCTGCGCGGGCGGGGATCTGGCTTGGATGCAGGCCCAGATCGCGGCCGATGGCCCGACCCGGGCCGCGGCGGCGCGGCGGCTGGCGGCGATGCTGGGCGCGCTGAACACGATGCCCAGGCCGCTGATCGGGCGGGTGCAGGGGCAGGCCTTTGGCGGCGGCATGGGGCTGATATCGGTCTGCGACGTCGCGGTGGGGGTCAATACCGCGCGCTTCGCGCTGACCGAGACGCGGCTGGGCCTGATCCCGGCCACCATTGGCCCCTATGTCGCCGCGCGGCTGGGCGAGGCGGCGGCGCGGCGGGTGTTCCTGTCGGGCCGGCGTTTCGACGCGGGCGAGGCGGTGGCGATGGGCCTCTTGGCGCGGGCGGTGCCGGAATCGGAGCTGGACGCCGCGACCGAGGCCGAGGTCGCGCCCTTCCTTGCCTGTGCTCCGGATGCTGTCGCCCGCGCCAAGGCGCAGCTGCGCGCACTGGGTCCGCGCATCGACGAGGCGGTGATCGAGGACAGCATCGCCCGCCTTGTCGCGGCTTGGGAGAGTAACGAGGCGGCCGAGGGAATCGCGGCTTTCTTTGAGCGGCGCAAGCCGCGCTGGGCGGTCGGCGAGGCTGGCTGACACCCGCCGCCCGCGGCCGCGCTTTCCAGGCTCGGCGTCGAAGCGCATTGTTTTCCTTCGATTTTCCTGAATGCGTCATTCCGGCGCATTTTCAATGCGCACGACTGTATACATTTCCATCTGGCCGCGCTAACAGATGGGCCGACAAACGAGGACGAGCCTTGTTGGCCCGCCCTCGGTGCCCCGGCTAACGTCGCGGTAGAAAAGACGCGCAAAAGATTCAGCAATGCGCACAGGACAGAAGGGAGAACCCGGTGGAAGAGCTTCTGAGCAACTACCTGCCCATCGCGATCTTCTTCGGCATGGTGGTGGCGCTTGGCCTGCTGCTTTTGCTGTCGGCGGTTGTGATCGCGGTCAGGAGCCCCGATCCCGAGAAGCTTTCGGCCTATGAATGCGGCTTCAACGCCTTCGACGATGCACGGATGAGCTTCGACGTGCGATTCTACCTCGTGGCGATCCTCTTCATCATCTTCGACCTCGAAATTGCGTTCCTGTTTCCCTGGGCCGTGTCCTTCGGTGAGATGGGGATGCTGGGCTTCTGGTCGATGATGGTCTTCCTGGGCGTCCTGACCGTGGGCTTTGCCTATGAATGGAAGAAGGGGGCGCTGGAATGGGCGTGACGACGAACCCGACGACCGCCGGTCCGGATGCCGAACAGGCCACGCGCGCGCTGAATGCCGAGTTGCAGGATCGCGGTTTCCTTGTCACCTCTACCGCGGACATCATTAATTGGGCGCGGACGGGCTCGCTGCACTGGATGACCTTCGGTCTGGCCTGTTGTGCGATCGAGATGATCCATGTCTCGATGCCACGCTATGACCTCGAACGCTTCGGCACCGCGCCGCGTGCAAGCCCGCGCCAGTCGGACCTGATGATCGTGGCGGGCACGCTGACCAACAAGATGGCCCCCGCGCTGCGCAAGGTCTACGACCAGATGCCAGAGCCGCGCTATGTGATCTCGATGGGGTCCTGCGCCAATGGCGGGGGCTATTACCACTACAGCTATTCGGTGGTGCGCGGCTGCGACCGGATCGTGCCGGTCGACATCTATGTGCCGGGCTGCCCGCCGACCGCCGAGGCGCTGCTGTATGGCATCCTGCAATTGCAGCGCAAGATCCGCCGCACCGGGACCATCGTGCGATGACCGGCCCGGCGGACGCCTTGGGCGCGGTGCGTGTCGGGGTAGGATGTGACATGGTCACATACATCCCCGTAGGCTTTGGCACAGAAGGAGCGCGGAGAAGGGCGCATGGCCAGTCGATGCACCTGGGGAGGATGAGCGATGGATGACGCGCTGAGGGAACTCGGCGAGCATGTCGCCGCGCGCCGCAGCGACAGCGTGATCGGCTGGGAGGTGACGCGTGGCGAGCTGACCGTGACCGCCGCCCCGTCCGCGATCGTGGGGCTGGTCGAATTCCTGCGCGCGGACGCCTCCTGCCGGTTCTCGACGCTGGTCGACATCACCGCGGTCGACTACCCCGAGCGCGAGGCGCGCTTCGACGTGGTCTATCATTTCCTGTCGATGTTCCAGAACCAGCGCATCCGGGTGAGATGCGCCGTCCGCGAGGACGAGATGATCCCCTCGATCACGACCGTCCACCCCTCGGCCAACTGGTTCGAGCGCGAGGTGTTCGACATGTTCGGCATCATCTTTTCGGGCCACCCGGACCTGCGCCGCATCCTGACCGATTACGGCTTTCGCGGGCATCCGCTGCGCAAGGATTTCCCGACCACCGGCTATGACGAGGTGCGCTATTCCGAGACCGAAAAGCGCGTGGTCTACGAGCCGGTCAAGCTGACGCAGGAATACCGGCTGTTCGATTTCATGAGCCCGTGGGAAGGCGCGGACTATATCCTGCCGGGCGATGACAAGGCCGCCGGGGCCGAGGGGCAGCCATGACCGGAGAGGCGACGCTCATGTTCGGGGTCGGCGCGACCAAGGCGGGCACCTCGTGGCTGCACCGCTATCTGGAGCGGCATCCAGACTGCCACCTGCGCTCGATAAAGGAGCTGCATTTCTTCGATGCGCTTGAAGGCGGGCGACTGGAACGGGCGCGGGCCGAACTGAATGAGGAGCGCGCCCGTCTGGCCGTTCGTCCGGTTCCGGCCAACCGCGCCCGGGCCGAGACGCGTGCCCGGCGGCTGAAGGACATGGCGGACTGGTCGTCGGCATTGGAGGTGGGCACCGAGGCGGCCTATCTGGAATATCTCGAGTCCGGACGCGGCACCCGCCGCCTTATTGCGGACATAACACCTGCGTATTCCCTGCTGCCGGTGGGGCGATTGAAACGGATGGCGGCGATGGCGTCGGATGTGCGCTTCGTCTACCTTTTGCGGGACCCGGTCGACCGGCTCTGGAGCCATGTGCGCATGATCGCGCGCCGCCGCGCCAATCCGGGCGAGGCGATCGGGCCGAGGGCGGGGCGCATTCTTGCGCGCGTCATTGCGGGCGACGAGACCCATATTGCCGAGCGGGGCGATTACCGATCGGTGCTGACCCGGCTGTGGGCAGCGGTCGATCCGACGCGGCTTTGTCTTTCCTACTATGAGGAACTGTTCTCGCAGTCCTCGATCGACCGGATCTGCGGGTTCCTGGGGATCGCGACCAGGCCGGCCGAACTGGGTGTGCGGGTGCATGCGGGCGTGCCGGTGCCGATGAGCCGCGAGCAGAGGCGCGCGGCGGCGGAATGGCTGGCGCCGCAATACGATTTCGTGGCAGAGCGGCTGGGACGCGTGCCTCCTGTCTGGCAATCGCATCGGGTGGGGGTGTGAGATGAAGGACAACACCATGGGCGTGCGGGCGGGCGAGCAGAGCATCCGCAACTTCAACATCAACTTCGGGCCGCAACACCCTGCGGCGCACGGCGTTCTGCGGCTGGTGCTGGAGCTGGACGGCGAGATCGTGGAACGTGCCGACCCGCATATAGGGCTGTTGCATCGCGGCACCGAGAAGCTGATGGAAAGCCGCACCTATCTGCAGAACCTGCCCTATCTGGACCGGCTGGATTACGTCGCGCCGATGAATCAGGAACATGCCTGGTGCCTGGCGATCGAAAAGCTGACCGAAACGCAGGTGCCGCGCCGGGCGCAATTGATCCGCGTGCTTTATTCGGAGATCGGCCGGGTGCTGAACCACCTGCTGAACGTCACCACGCAGGCGATGGATGTGGGCGCCCTGACGCCGCCGCTCTGGGGCTTCGAGGAACGCGAAAAGCTGATGATCTTCTACGAGCGGGCCTGCGGGGCGCGGCTGCATGCGGCCTATTTCCGGCCCGGCGGCGTGCATCAGGACCTGCCGCCCGCGCTGATCGAGGAAATCGACGCCTGGGCCGTCGATTTCCCCCGGGTGCTTGACGATCTGGACGGGCTGCTGACGGAGAACCGGATCTTCAAGCAGCGCAATGTCGATATCGGCGTCATCACTCAGCAAGAGGCTCTGGACTGGGGCTTTTCCGGCGTGATGGTGCGCGGATCGGGCATGGCGTGGGACCTGCGCCGGGCGCAACCCTATGAATGCTATGACGAGTTCGAGTTCCAGGTGCCCATCGGCAGGAATGGCGATTGCTACGACCGCTATCTGGTGCGCATGGAGGAGATGCGCCAGTCCACTCATATCATCCGGCAGGCCTGCGAAAAGCTGCGGCGCGAACCGGGCGAGGTGCTGAACCGGGGCAAGATCGCGCCGCCGACACGGGCCGAGATGAAGACCTCGATGGAGGCTCTGATCCATCACTTCAAACTATATACCGAGGGTTTTCACGTTCCGGCAGGCGAAGTTTATGCCGCGGTCGAGGCGCCCAAGGGCGAGTTCGGGGTCTATCTGGTGGCGGATGGCACCAACCGTCCCTATCGCGCCAAGCTGCGTGCGCCAGGCTTCCTGCATCTGCAGGCGCTGGACCACATGACACGCGGCCATCAACTGGCCGATGTGGCCGCGATCATCGGCACGATGGACGTGGTGTTCGGAGAGATTGACCGGTGAGTCGGCCGGTCGTCATATCCGCCCGCGCTGCGGGCTGGACTTGCGCCGGTGCTGGGGCCGGCGTGGAGATCCGTTTGCCGCGCATCGCGGAGGGCGGTGCTGGGGTGTCGGCGGGGGGCCGTCGGCATGACAAGGGGGCTGTTGTGAAACCGGCGGGCGGCATCGGGTCGCCCACGGACCGGACCGCGCGGCGATGCGCGGGAACCATGACAGGAGCGCGTCTTGCCGCGCTCGCAACCCAAGGAGTGACATCCATGAAGACCCTCAAGACCCTCAAGACCCTGGCGATCCTCGCCGCCCTTTCGCCTGCCGCGGCCATGGCCGAATCCTCGGTCTCGGCGTCCGATCTCGACAAGTTCCGCGCGGCGATGACCGGGACGAACTGCATGGTCAACAATGAAGAGCAGGCCGGCCAGGTGGAACGCGCGACCGGTTTCAGCGAGGACAGGCTGGAGGCCATCGTCGTCGAACTCCGCAAGCTTGGCGAGATCGAAAACATAAACGATCAGGGCGGCATCCGCCTGATTTCGGGAGACTGTGCCAAGTAATGCTTAGACGTCTGCACCACGAGCAACCGGACAGCTTCGCGTTCACGCCCGAGAACCGGGCGTGGGCCGAGGCCCAGATCGGCAAGTATCCGTCCGGTCGGCAAGCCAGTGCGATCATCCCGCTTCTGTGGCGTGCCCAGGAGCAGGAGGGCTGGCTGACCCGGCCAGCGATCGAGCATGTCGCCGACATGCTGGACATGGCGTATATCCGGGCACTCGAGGTGGCGACGTTCTACTTCATGTTCCAGCTCTCCCCGGTCGGGTCGTTGGCCCATGTGCAGGTCTGCGGCACGACCTCCTGCCTGATCTGCGGGGCCGAGGACCTGATCGGGGTCTGCCGCGAAAAGATCGCCGAAAAGCCGCACCTGCTGTCGCCCTGTGGCCGGTTCAGTTGGGAAGAGGTCGAGTGCCTGGGTGCGTGCTCGAACGCGCCGATGGTGCAGATCGGCAAGGATTACTACGAGGACCTGACCGCCGAACGGCTGGCCTTCATCCTCGACGAACTGGCCGCTGGCCGGGTGCCGCCGCCGGGGCCGCAGAATGGCCGCTTTGCCTCGGAACCTCTGGGTGGGCCGACCAGCCTGACCGGGCAGGGTGGGCGGCGGCTTGAGCGGAACGCTTCGGTCGATCTGGCCCGGACAATCGGCGACACGATCAAGCGGATTGACGGGACCGAGGTGCCGCTTCTGACGCCCTGGAGGCGTGCGGGGGCTGCGGCGGAAGACGTCAAGACAGATGGCGGCTGACGCGCTACAAAGGGCGTCGGATGAACAACCGTCGAAGCGGAGACAAGAGATGAATATTTCTCGCAGTGAAGCGAAGTTCAAGATGGCCATCTTCTGGTGGTTTGTGGCCGCCGTGATTGGCGTGACCGTCATGGCCTTCCTCGTCTGGATCGGCATCTGGGCCCTCGTGGCCTTTGCCGCGGGCGCAGGCACCGGTATCGTTGCAGGGTTCTTCCTGATCGCGAATTTCTGTCGGACCGACGAAGAGATGGCCGCAAGCGCCAAGGCGCTGCGCGAGGGCGAGGCTGCCCGCAAGCCCTATCTCGATGCGAATGCTGCCAAGGTGATCGTGCCGTCGAAGAAACCGGGATCGGGAACCGTGAAGGTTGCACCGACCGTGCCGAAATCGGCCCCCAAGGCGGCCGTTGCACCGAAACCAGCCACTGCCCCGGCCGCCGCGCCTGCGCCGGTGGCAGAGGTCGGCAAGCGTCCCGCTGCGCTCAACGCGCCGCGCAAGGGCGGCGCGGACGATCTGACCCGCATCAAGGGTGTCGGGGCCAAGCTTGAAAAGCTGTGCAACGATCTGGGCTTTTACCACTACGATCAGATCGCCAGCTGGACGCCGGAAGAGGTGGCTTGGGTCGACGAGAACCTCGAAGGCTTCAAGGGCCGCGTGAGCCGTGACGAGTGGGTTGCGCAGGCCAAGGTTCTGGCCGCGGGTGGCGAAACGGAGTTTTCCAAGAAGACCGACTGAGGAAAACTCGACTGAGCAAGCTGCGACGGGTGGGGCGAAGACAGACGACGCGCGGCGGATCAAGGAGCCGGGTCCAGCAAGATGGACCGGCCCCCGACCCCGCCGCCCGCCTTCCCCGCGGAGCCGGGCCGAGGGCAGCTTAACCTGCCCGTCGGCCGCCGCACCCGGCCTGTGTCGGGTTCTGTGCCCTGCCGCCTTTGTGGGGCGCGAGATGGAAGATCCGGCAGAACGGCCGGGACCAACGGGGATGAGCCATGCTGACCGATCAGGACCGCATCTTCACCAATCTCTACGGGATGCATGACCGCACCCTCTCCGGCGCGCGGTCCCGTGGGCATTGGGACGGCACGGCGGCGATCATCGCCAAGGGGCGCGACTGGATCATCGACGAGATGAAGAAATCCGGTCTTCGCGGCCGTGGCGGGGCTGGTTTCCCGACCGGTCTCAAATGGTCCTTCATGCCGAAGGAAAGCGACGGGAGGCCGCACTACCTGGTCATCAACGCGGATGAATCCGAGCCGGGCACCTGCAAGGACCGCGAGATCATGCGCCACGACCCCCACACGCTGATCGAGGGGGCGCTGATCGCGAGTTTCGCGATGGGGGCGCATGCGTCCTATATCTACATCCGCGGGGAATACATCCGCGAGCGCGAGGCGCTGCAAGCCGCGATCGACGAAGCCTATGAGGCCGGGCTTCTGGGCCGGAACGCCGCGAGAACGGGCTGGGATTTCGACCTGTACCTTCATCATGGCGCCGGTGCCTATATCTGCGGCGAGGAAACCGCGCTTCTGGAAAGCCTCGAGGGCAAGAAGGGCATGCCCCGGATGAAACCGCCCTTCCCGGCGGGCTCGGGGCTTTACGGCTGCCCGACCACGGTGAACAACGTCGAATCCATCGCCGTCGTGCCCACCATCCTGCGCCGGGGCGGCGACTGGTTCGCCAGCTTCGGGCGACCGAACAATGCGGGCACCAAGATCTTCGCGATTTCGGGCCATGTGAACCACCCCTGCGTCGTCGAGGAAAGCATGTCGATCGGGCTGCGCGAGCTGCTGGACCGGCATTGCGGCGGTGTGCGGGGCGGCTGGGACAATCTCAAGGCGGTGATCCCCGGCGGCTCGTCGGTGCCGCTGATCCCGGCCAGTATCTGCGACGAGGCGATCCTGGACTTCGACTGGCTGCGCGAGCAGCACTCGGCCTTCGGCACGGCGGCTGTGATCGTGATGGACCAGTCCACCGATGTCATCAAGGCGATCTGGCGACTGGCGAAATTCTACAAGCACGAAAGCTGCGGCCAGTGCACCCCTTGCCGCGAGGGCACCGGTTGGATGATGCGGGTGATGGAGCGGCTGGTCACCGGCGAGGCCGAGATCGAGGAGATCGACCTGCTGTTCGACGTCTCGAAACAGGTCGAGGGCCACACGATCTGCGCGCTCGGCGATGCAGCGGCATGGCCGATCCAGGGCCTGATCCGGCATTTCCGCGACGAGATCGAGGACCGCATCAAGGCCCGCAAGACCGGGCGGCTCAGCGCGGTTGCGGCCGAGTGAGAGGCAGGGTGCACATAAGCGCGACCGTGCGGGTCTGTTATTGCATTGCAGCGCCCCTCGGCCCCATTTCGGGCAGCGATGGGGGCCGGTTGTCGGCGCCCCGCGCCGTCGCGAAAGGAATTCCGCCCATGCGCCTGATCCTCTCTGCCGCCCTCGCCCTGGTCATGGCCGCCACGACCGTCCAGGCCGCCGAGGCCCGTCCGCCGCTGCGCGAGCATGTCGAGGTCAATCGCGGGCTGACCGTGATCGCCATCGCCGACATGATCCGCAAGAATTGCGACAGCATCGAGCCCAGGATGGTCCGCGCCTATGGCTTCATGCGCGCGTTGAAGGACGAGGCCAGCGCTGCAGGTTACTCCGACCGCGAGATCGAGACCTATGTCTCGGACAAGGCCGAGAAGAAGCGCATCGAGGACGCCGCCCGCGCCTGGCTGGTGGCGCGCGGCGTGCGGCCGGGCGAGGGTGCAAGCTACTGCCCGGTGGGCCTCGCTGAGATCGCGCGCAACAGCCAGGTCGGCGTTCTTTTGAGGGCGCGATGAGCGTGGGGGCTGGGCAGCACAGCGCCGGCGCGGCGGCAGGAACCGGGACGAGAGGCCCGCGCCGATAGGCGCGCGCGGGCGAGGATACGACAGGGCAAGGGCATGGCAGAGCTACGCAAGATCATCATCGACGAGCACGAGATCGAGGTCGACCCCGCGATGACCGTGCTTCAGGCGTGCGAACTGGCGGGCATCGAGGTGCCGCGCTTCTGCTATCACGAACGGCTGTCGATTGCCGGGAACTGCCGGATGTGCCTTGTGGAAATCGTCGGCGGCCCGCCGAAACCCGCGGCCTCCTGCGCGATGCAGGTGCGCGACCTGCGTCCCGGCCCCGAGGGTCAGCCGCCCGTCGTGCGCACGAAAAGCCCCATGGTCAAGAAGGCGCGCGAAGGGGTGATGGAGTTCCTGCTCATCAACCACCCGCTGGACTGTCCGATCTGCGACCAGGGCGGCGAATGCGATCTGCAAGACCAGGCAATGGCTTACGGGGTCGATTTCAGCCGTTACCGCGAGCCCAAGCGCGCCACCGAGGACCTGGACCTTGGCCCGCTGGTGGCGACCTGTATGACGCGCTGTATTTCCTGCACCCGCTGCGTGCGCTTCACGACCGAGGTCGCGGGGATCACCCAGATGGGCCAGACCGGGCGCGGCGAGGATGCCGAGATCACGTCCTATCTGGGCCAGACGCTGGACAGCGAATTGCAGGGCAACATCATCGACCTGTGCCCGGTCGGCGCGCTGACCTCGAAGCCCTATGCCTTCACCGCCCGGCCGTGGGAGCTGACCAAGACCGAGACCATCGACGTGATGGACGCGCTGGGGTCGAACATCCGCGTCGACACCAAGGGCCGCGAGGTCATGCGCATCCTGCCGCGCAACCATGACGGCGTGAACGAGGAATGGATCTCGGACAAGACCCGTTTCGTGTGGGACGGGCTGCGCCGCCAGCGGCTGGACAGGCCCTATATCCGCGAGAACGGCAAGCTGCGCCCCGCCACCTGGCCCGAGGCGCTGGCGGCAGCCGCCACGGCGATCCGGGGCGCGCGGAAGCTTGCGGGGCTCGTAGGCGATCTGGTGCCGGTCGAGGCCGCCCTTGCGCTCAAGGAACTGGTCGAGGGGCAGGGCGGGCATGTGGAATGCCGTGTGGACGGGGCGCGGCTGCCGGCGGGCAACCGCTCGGCCTATGTCGGCAATGCCGCGATCGAGGATATCGACCACGCCCGCAACATCTACCTGATCGGCACCAACCCGCGGGCCGAGGCGCCGGTGCTGAACGCGCGGATCCGCAAGGCATGGCTGCATGGGGCAAGTGTGCAGCGGGTCGGGCCGGTTGCGGACCTGACCTATGATGTTGCCGATCTGGGCGCGGACCGCGCGGCGCTGGCGCGTCTGGTCGAGGGCGCCGGGCCGCAGGACAACGCGCTGGTGATCGTCGGGCAGGGTGCGCTGCGCGAGGCCGATGGCGCGGCGGTGCTGGCCGCGGCGATGCTTCTGGCCGAGAAGACCGGCGGCGGGATGCTGGTGCTGCACACGGCCGCTTCGCGGGTCGGCGCGATGGACCTGGGCTGCGTGAGCGCGCCCGGCCTTGCCGGGCTGATGGAGGGCGCGGATGTCGTGCTGAACCTGGGCGCGGACGAGATCGACATTGCGCCCGGCCCCTTCGTGATCTACCAGGGCAGCCATGGCGACCGCGGCGCGCACCGCGCCGACGTGATCCTGCCGGGTGCTGCATACACGGAGGAGCCGGGGCTGTTCGTCAATACCGAGGGCCGGGCGCAACTGGCGCTGCGCGCCGGTTTCCCGCCGGGCGAGGCGCGCGAGAACTGGGCGATCCTGCGCGCGCTGTCGGGCGAACTGGGCGCGACGCTGCCCTATGACACGCTGGCGGCGCTGCGCAAGCGGCTGGTCGGGCGGTTCCCGCACCTGGGCCTGATCGACGAATTGCCCGAGAACACCTGGGATCCGCTGCCCGCCGCGCCGCTCGGCGGCGGGGCGTTTCTGCCTGCGGTCTCCGATTTCTACCTGACCAATCCGATCGCGCGGGCCTCGCGGTTGATGGCCGAACTGTCCGCAAATGCCAAGGCGCGCCGCTCGGCGCCATTGGCAGCGGAATAGCCTGTGCGGGGGGCTCGCCGTCATATCGCGCCGGTGGTGGCGCTGGCGCTGATGGCCGGCACGGAGGCCTGTGCGCCCAACGTGCCGCCGCCGGCCCAGCCCGGGGCCGATGCAGGCGGCGCAGCCCGAGCGGGCGCGCGCGCACCGGCCTATCTGGGCGCCGAGGCGGTGGTGCTCAGCTCCGATCTGGTGAACATCGTCGTGCGGATGCGCGACCCGGAAAGCACTGGAATGATCGAGGCCTATGCCCGATGCGCGGCGGCGAATTTTGCGCTGGTTCAGGGCATGAACTTCCTGCGCCCGGTGCGCACGCAGATCGGCACGGAACCGGGCGGCGTGGTCAAGGCCGATGCCGTCTACACGATGTCGGCGGCTCTGCCCGAAGGGATCAGGACCATCGACGCCGAGGTGGTGGTGGCCGATTGTGCCGGGCAAGGCATACCGGTGGTCTGAGGAACGAAGGGACGAGATGGCGAATTTTCTGGATACCGGCTTCGGGGTGGCGCTGACGATCATGGCGCAGTCGCTGATGGTCATTGCCTTCGTGATGATCTCGCTGCTGTTTCTCGTCTATGGCGACCGCAAGATCTGGGCGGCGGTGCAGTTGCGCCGTGGGCCGAACGTCGTGGGCGCCTTTGGCCTGTTGCAGACGGTGGCCGACGCGCTGAAATATGTGGTCAAGGAGGTCATCGTGCCTGCGGGCGCGGATCGGCCTGTCTTCCTGCTGGCGCCGATGATCGCCTTTGTCATGGCGATGCTGGCCTGGGCGGTGATCCCGTTCTCGGATCGGCTGGTGCTGGCCGATATCAACGTGGCAATCCTTTATGTCCTCGCGATTTCCTCGCTCGAGGTCTACGGGGTCATCATGGGGGGCTGGGCCTCGAACTCGAAATACCCCTTCCTCGGCTCGCTGCGCTCGGCGGCGCAGATGATCTCCTACGAGGTATCCATCGGGCTGATCATCATCGGGGTGATCCTGTCCACCGGCAGCCTGAATTTCGGCGCCATCGTCGCGGCGCAGGATGGCAGTTTCGGCATTTTCTCGTGGTACTGGCTGCCGCATCTGCCCATGGTGTTCCTGTTCTTCATCTCGGCGCTGGCCGAGACGAACCGCCCGCCCTTCGACCTTCCGGAAGCGGAATCCGAACTGGTGGCGGGCTACCAGGTCGAATATTCCTCGACGCCCTTCCTGCTGTTCATGGCGGGCGAATACATCGCCATCTTCCTGATGTGCGCGCTGGTGAGCCTGCTGTTCTTCGGCGGGTGGCTCTCGCCCATTCCGGGGCTGCCTGACGGGGCGATCTGGATGGTGCTCAAGATGGCGGGGTTCTTCTTCCTCTTCTCCATGGTCAAGGCGATTGTGCCGCGTTACCGCTATGACCAGTTGATGCGGCTGGGCTGGAAGGTGTTCCTGCCGATGTCGCTGGCCTGGGTGGTGATCGTGGCGTTCCTTGCGAAATTCGAACTGTTCGGCGGCGCCTATGCCCGCTGGGCGGTGGGAGGCTGACAATGACCGCGATGGACTGGAAACGCGCCGGGAAATATTTCCTGCTGATGGACTTTCTCGTGGGCTTCAAGCTGGGGATGAAATATTTCCTCGCGCCCAAGACCACGGTGAACTACCCGCATGAAAAGGGGCGGCTTTCCCCCCGCTTCCGCGGCGAACATGCGCTGCGCCGCTATCCCAGTGGCGAGGAACGCTGCATCGCCTGCAAGCTGTGCGAGGCGATCTGTCCGGCGCAGGCCATCACCATCGACGCCGAACCGCGCGCGGATGGCAGCAGGCGGACCACGCGCTATGACATCGACATGACGAAATGCATCTATTGCGGCTTCTGCCAGGAGGCGTGTCCCGTGGATGCCATCGTCGAAGGCCCCAACTTCGAATTCGCCACCGAAACGCGCGAGGAGCTGTTCTACGACAAGGCCAAGCTCCTGGAAAACGGTGACCGCTGGGAAGCCGAGATCGCCCGCAACCTCGAACTGGATGCACCCTACCGATGAGCGGATACGCCAAACTCTTCGAACAGATGCTTGAGCAGAGCCACAAGATGGCCCGCGCCTTCAACCCGGCGCTGGAAAGCTTTCAGGTGCACGGCTTCGACAAGCTGATCCCCACCATGCCCAAGGACTTCATCGAAATGATGTGGGGCAACACCTTCAACCGCGAGGGACTGGATGCCAAGACGCGGCTTCTGGTGGTGCTGGCGGGGCTGACGGTGCTGGGCGCGCAGGCCGACACGCAGTTCAAGCTGACCCTGCGTCACGCGCTCGCGGCGGGGGCCACCGAACGCGAGATCGCCGAGGTGATCTATCAGATGGCGATGCTGGGCGGCATCCCGGCGATGACGCGCGCGCTGGAACTGGCGCAGTCCGTGTTCGACGAGCAGCACAGGAACGAGGAGGACGGCGGATGAGCGTCGCGGAGTTCGCATTCTACTGCTTTGCCGCGGTCACGGTCGCCTCGGGGCTGTTCGTGGTGCTGGCGCGCAACCCTGTCCATTCGGTGCTGTGGCTGATCCTGGCCTTCCTGTCATCCGCGGGGCTGTTCGTTCTCCTGGGGGCCGAGTTCGTGGCGATGCTCTTGGTGATCGTCTATGTCGGCGCGGTGGCGGTGCTGTTCCTGTTCGTGGTGATGATGCTGGATGTCGATTTCACCGAACTCAAGGCCCGGATGGCAGCCTATTTCCCCATCGCGGCGCTGATCGGGGCGGTGTTCCTGGCGCAGCTCGTGATGGTGTTCGGCGTATGGCAAAGCTCGGACGGGGCGGCGCAGCTGCGCGGCGCGCCCACGCCCGACCCGGCCGAGATGCATAACACCAAGGCGCTGGGGAACCTGCTTTACGACCAGTATATCCACCTGTTCCAGGCTGCGGGGCTGATCCTGCTGGTGGCGATGATCGGGGCGATCGTGCTGACGCTGCGCCACCGCACGGACGTCAAGCGCCAGGACGTGCTGGCGCAGATGTATCGTGACCCGGCCAAGGCGATGGAACTGAAGGACGTCAAACCGGGGCAGGGCCTCTGACCCCGGAGCAACCAGAACAGGCGGGCAGGACGCCCGGAGGGACGGAATGATCGGACTGGAATATTACCTGACGGTGGCCGCTGCGCTTTTCGTCATCGCCATATTCGGCATCTTTGTGAACCGAAAGAATGTCATCGTCATCCTGATGTCGATCGAACTGATGCTGTTGTCGGTCAACATCAACCTTGTCGCCTTTTCGGCCTATCTGGGCGATCTGGTGGGGCAGGTGTTCACCCTGTTCGTCCTGACCGTCGCCGCCGCCGAGGCCGCCATCGGCCTTGCGATCCTCGTCTGCTTCTACCGCAACCGCGGGTCCATCGCGGTGGACGATGTCAACGTGATGAAGGGGTAAGGGCCAATGGAAAAGATCATCCTCTTTGCCCCCCTGATCGGCGCGATCCTGTGCGGCTTCGGCTGGCGCATCCTTGGCGAGAGGGCCGCGCTCTGGACCACGACGGGGCTTGTCTTCCTGTCGATGCTGTTCTCCTGGGCGGTGTTCCTGGGCTTCGACGGCGTGACGCGGCAGGTCGAGATCTTTCGCTGGATCGAAAGCGGCAGCATGGTCGCCGACTGGGCGATCCGGGTGGACCGGCTGACCGCGATCATGCTGATCGTCGTCACGACAGTCTCGGCCTTCGTCCATCTCTACAGCTTCGGCTACATGGATCACGACCCCGAATGGCGCGAGGGCGAGATCTACAAGCCGCGTTTCTTCGCCTATCTGTCCTTCTTCACCTTCAGCATGCTGGCACTGGTGACGGCGGACAACATCGTGCAGCTTTTCTTCGGCTGGGAAGGGGTGGGCGTCGCCTCCTACCTGCTGATCGGGTTCTACTATCGCAAGCCCTCGGCCAACGCCGCCGCGATCAAGGCGTTCGTGGTCAACCGGGTGGGCGATTTCGGCTTCCTGTTGGGCATCTTCGCGCTGTTCTTCCTCGTCGACTCGGTGAAATTCGACGACATCTTCGCCGCCGCCCCGGCCATCGGGCAGACCGATCTGACCTTCCTGAACGGCACCTGGAACGCGGCCAATGTGGTCGGGGTGCTGCTGTTCATCGGGGCGATGGGCAAGTCGGCGCAGTTGCTGCTGCACACTTGGCTGCCCGACGCGATGGAGGGGCCGACGCCCGTTTCCGCCCTGATCCATGCCGCGACCATGGTGACGGCGGGCGTCTTCCTGATGTCGCGCATGTCGCCCATCCTGGAATTTGCCCCCGACGCGCAGACCATGATCGTCGTGGTCGGCGCCGCGACCGCCTTCTTTGCTGCGACCGTGGGGCTGGTGCAGAACGACATCAAGCGGGTGATCGCCTATTCGACCTGTTCGCAACTGGGCTACATGTTCGTTGCGGTCGGCGTAGGCGTATATTCGGCCGCGATGTTCCACCTGTTCACCCATGCCTTCTTCAAGGCGCTTCTGTTCCTTGGCGCGGGCTCGGTCATCCATGCGATGCACCACGAACAGGACATGCGCCGCTATGGTGGGTTGAAGGACAGGATCCCCTATACGTTCTACGCTATGCTGATCGGCACGCTGGCGATCACCGGGGTCGGCATCCCGCTGACGCATATCGGCTTTGCCGGGTTCCTGTCGAAGGATGCGATCATCGAAAGCGCCTGGGGCGGCGGGGCGACCTGGGCGTTCTGGACGCTGGTGATCGCGGCGGCCATGACCAGCTTCTATTCCTGGCGGCTGATGTTCCTGACGTTCTGGGGCACACCCCGGGGCGACAAGCACACACATGAACATGCCCATGAGAGTCCGCGGACCATGCTGGTCCCGCTGGGCGTTCTCAGCCTGGGTGCGGTTCTGGCAGGCATGGTCTGGTTCTCGGACTTCTTCGGTAGCCAGGAGCAGGTGAACCGCTTCTACGGCATCCCCAGCCCCGAGATCGCCGCCGTCGATGGCACGCCCGCGCATCCGCTGCCGAGGCAGGGCGCGCTGTACATGGGGCCCGACAACAACGTGATGGATGCCGCGCATCACGCGCCGAAATGGGTGAAATCCGCGCCCTTCCTTGCGATGCTGCTGGGGCTCGGGATCGCCTACATGTTCTATATCAGCGTGCCCGAATTGCCCGGTCGCATGGCCCGGACCTTCCGGCCGGTCTATCTGTTCCTGCTCAACAAGTGGTATTTCGACGAGTTCTTCGACGCGATCTTCGTGAACCCGGCCAAGAGCATCGGCTGCGCGTTGTGGAAGGGGGGCGATGGCAGTGTGATCGACGGGGCGGTGAACGGGGTCTCGATGGGGATCGTGCCGTTCTTCACCCGCGTCGCGGGGCGGTTGCAGTCGGGCTATCTCTATCACTACGCCTTTGCGATGGTGATCGGCATTGCCCTTCTCATCACCTGGATGATGCTGACCGGGGGGGCTGAGTGATGGAAAACCTTCTGTCGATCATCATCTTCACGCCGCTGATCGCCGCGCTGATCCTGGCCGTGTTCCTGCGCGGCGAGGATGCGGCGGCGCAGAAGAACGCCAAGTGGCTGGCGCTGATCGCGACCACCGCGACCTTCCTGATCTCGCTGTTCGTGCTGTTCGGCTTCGACCCGTCGAACCCCGATTTCCAGTTCGTCGAGGACCGCGCATGGCTGATGGGGCTGCGCTACAAGATGGGCGTGGATGGCATTTCGGTGCTGTTCGTGATGCTGACCACCTTCCTCATGCCCCTGACCATCGCGGCCTGCTGGAACGTGACCCACCGCGTCAAGGAATACATGATCGCGTTTCTCGTGCTGGAAACGCTGATGATTGGCGTCTTCACCGCGCTGGATCTGGTGCTGTTCTACCTGTTCTTCGAGGGCGGGCTGATCCCGATGTTCCTGATCATCGGCATCTGGGGCGGCAAGGAACGCATCTACGCCACGTTCAAGTTCTTCCTCTACACCTTCCTCGGCTCGGTGCTGATGCTGGTCGCCATCGTGGCGATGTTCGTGGATGCAGGCACGACCGACATTCCGACGCTTCTGCGGCATGAATTCAGCGCGGGCAGCCTGTCCTTTGCCGGGCGCGAGATCGTGGGCGGCATGCAGACGCTGCTGTGGCTGGCCTTCTTCGCGAGCTTCGCGGTCAAGATGCCGATGTGGCCGGTCCATACCTGGCTGCCGGATGCCCACGTTCAGGCGCCCACGGCCGGGTCCGTGGTGCTGGCTGCGATCCTGCTGAAGATGGGGGGCTATGGCTTCCTGCGCTTCAGCCTGCCGATGTTCCCGATGGCCTCCGATATCTGGGCACCGCTGGTGTTCTGGCTCTCGGCCATCGCCATCGTCTACACCTCGCTGGTGGCGCTGGCGCAGTCCGACATGAAGAAGCTGATCGCCTATTCCTCGGTCGCGCATATGGGGTTCGTGACCATGGGCATCTTTGCGGCGAACCAGCAGGGGCTGGACGGGGCGATCTTCCAGATGATTTCGCACGGCTTCATCTCGGGAGCGCTGTTCCTGTGTGTCGGTGTGATCTATGACCGGATGCACACCCGCGAGATCGACGCCTATGGCGGGCTGGTGAACCGGATGCCGGCCTACGCCTTTGTCTTCATGCTGTTCACCATGGCCAATGTGGGTCTGCCCGGCACCTCGGGTTTCGTGGGCGAGTTCCTCACGCTGGCGGGTGTCTTCCAGGTCAACACCTGGGTCGCGGCGGTGGCCTGTACCGGGGTGATCCTGTCGGCGGGCTATGCGCTGTGGCTTTATCGGCGGGTGGTGTTCGGCGGGCTCATCAAGGAAAGCCTCAAGGCGATCCGCGACATGAACCTGCGCGAGCGGGCGATCTTTGCGCCGCTGGTGGCGATGACGCTGCTGCTTGGGGTGTACCCGGCGCTGGTGACCGATATCGTCGGCCCCTCGGTCGAGGCGCTGTTGTCGAACTACCAGACCGCGCTGAACGCGGCCGAGGCCGCGACGCGGCTGGCGCAGAACTGAGGGGACCGTGATGATCTCTGCCGATCTTTCCGTTGTGCTGCCGGAGATTGCACTGGCCGTCTATGC
>NZ_DSDD01000107.1:0-24675 GCF_011048875.1 Rhodovulum sp. | reverse complement strand
GCGCGGTCAACGGGCTGATCCGGGCCATGCCTGCCGACCAACGCGACCAGGCCGGGGCGCTCGGGACGACGCTGGCGGGGTTCGGCCGGTTTCTGGACCGGCACCTGGTCGACGAGGAGGATCTGGTGGCGCCCATCCTTCTGAAACATGGCGAGGCGCTTGGCCTGTGAACCGGCCCGGGTTTGATCGGGGTCAAGGACAGCCCGCGCACCGGCTTCCTAGGGTCAGTGCGACCCAGGGGACAGATGGAGCCGGAAATGACCAACACGCCGCACGAGCTTGCCGAGGAATTCCCCGACAAGGCGGATCTGATACACGACCTCAAGGTGAAGGATGCCCATTTCGCGCGCCTCTTCGACGAGTATCATCAGATCAACGGCGCCGTGCACCGGGCCGAAACGGATATCGAGCCGACCGACGATTTTCACCTGACCGAGATGCGCAAGACGCGGATGACGCTGAAGGACGAGATCGCCCGCATCCTGCGCACCGCGGCGGCCTGAGCCGCAGACCTACCCCGTGGCGGCTTCGCCCTGCGTTTCCGCGGCGGGGCCTTCCACCTCGGCGGTGAAGGTGTCGAAGAACTGGTCGGCCAGCCGACGCGCCGTGCCGTGGATCAGCCGCGAGCCAAGCTGCGCAAGCTTGCCGCCGACCTCGGCATGGACGTCATAGATCAGTTCCGTCCCGCTGCCCTCGGCCTCTTCCAGCCGCATATCCGCGCGGCCCTTGGCAAAGCCCGCCACACCGCCCTTGCCCTCGCCGAGGATGGTATAGCTTTGCCGTTCGATCAGGTCCGAGAGCGTGACCGCGCCGCGAAAGGTCGCCTTGACCGGGCCGACCTTCTGGGTGACCACCGCCTCGAACCCGTCCTCGATGCGGCCTTCCAGTTCCTGGTATCCGGGGATGCAGGCCTTCAGCGTGTCCGGATTGGTCAGGCGCTCCCACACCGCCGCCCGGTCGGCCGCGATGACGCGGCTGCCCGTGAGTTCCATGGATTCCTCCCTGTTCTTCTCATCTTCGTTTACGGGTCGAACCGGGCAGACGTCAAAACCTATTCCGCGACTTCATAGGGCAGCAGGCCGCGCCGGTCGGGATCGACGCTGAGGCGGCGTTCCAGCGGGGGCACCGCGCGCTGGTGGCAATTGCGGCGTTCGCAGATGCGACAGGAAATGCCGATCGGCTCGAAGCCGGCGGCGTTGGTCAGGTCCAGATCGTCGGCATAGACCAGCCGGTCGGCATGCCTGATCTCGCAGCCCAGCCCGATGGCGAAACGACGCACCGGCGCCCCCCAGGCGCCGCCCGGCTTGGTCACGTCGCGCGCAAGGCTCAGATAGCGCACGCCGTCCGGGGTCTCGGCCAGTTGCCGCAGGAACCGGCCCGGCGTCTCGAAGGCGCGATAGACGTTCCACAGGGGGCAGGCCCCGCCGAAGCGCGCGAATTGCAACCGCGTCGCCGAATGGCGCTTGGTGATCGTGCCCGCCTGATCGACACGGACAAAGAAGAAGGGCAGCCCCTTGGCGCCCGGCCGTTGCAGGGTGGAGAGCCTGTGCGCCACCTGCTCGACCGAGGCGCCGAAACGGTCGGCCAGAAGTTCCAGGTCATGGCGGCTTTCCTGCGCGGCCGCGAGGAAGCGCCCATAGGGCAATAGCGCCGCGCCCGCGAAATAGTTCGCCATCCCGATCCGGGCGATATCGCGCGCCTCCGGGCTCTGGAACCGGGCCAGATCCAGCGTCGCCTCCAGCAGTTGGGATTGCGTCAGGAGGGCAAGCTGATGCAGCAACTGGAACCGCCGCGTCGGGCCGTGCAGCCGGGCCGACAGGGTCAGCGTGCGGGTGCTCTTGTCGAAGTGACGCAGGCCCGGAATATCCGCGGCCCGCAACGTGATGCCGGCCGATTCCAGCGCGTGCTCGGCGCGGCGCTTGGGATCGTCGGGGCCAGTCCCGGCGCGGGAAAACCGTTCGGCGGCGTGATCGACCGCGTCGATGTAATTGTCGCAATAGTGGAAGAAGTCCCGCACCTCTTCCCAGGGCGACGGCCGCAGCCCTGCATCCCCGCGCCCCAGCGCCTCGTCCAGCGAGGCCAGCCGCTCGTGGCTCTGGCGATAGGCCCGGTGCAGTTCCAGGAACGCCCGCGCAAGCGCCGGGGCGTTGGAGGCCACCAGCCGCAGATCCGCCAGCGGCGGCGCCAGCCCGCCAAAGACCGGATCGGCCACGGCCTCGCGCATGTCCGACACCAGCCGCTCGGCATCGCCCGACGAAAGCTCGGTGACATCGAAACCGAATTCCGAGGCCAGCGCCAGCAGCACCGTGGACGAGACGGGGCGGTTGTTGTTCTCCATCTGGTTCAGATAGGGCAGCGAGATGCCCAGCCGCGCCGCGAAATCCTTCTGGGTCAGCCCCAGCCGCGTGCGCGTCTCGCGCAGTTTCGCGCCGGCGTAAAGCTTGCGATCGGTCATCGGGGATGCCCCTGCTGTTAGCGGATTAGCAATAGACTCTTGTAGTCTTTGCAAATTCTGCGCGCAAGCCGGGCGTCACCCGCGCGGCGGCCATGGTGCGCCCGGCGGCCCCTCCAGCCGGTCGATCCGGCGGACGTAAAGCACCGCGGCAACGGCCATCAGCGAGGTCGCCAGCATGATCGCCAGCAAGGGCCAGGCTCCGCGCCCCGGCACCAGCATCGCGCCCGCGAGCGCCGACAGCCCCGCGCCGCCCCCGATCATGATCGCGCCGCCCAGCCCGCTGGCCGTGCCCGCCAGATGCGGGCGCACCGACAGCATTCCCGCGGTCGCGTTCGGCAGTGTCATGCCGTTGCCCAGCCCCACCAGCGCCATTACCCCGAAAAATGCAACCGGATGCGTCAGCCCCAGCCCGATCAGCGCCATCGAGATCAGCGGCGCCGCGCCCGCGACCAGCGTGCCGTAAAGGATCATGCCGTTGATCCCCACACGCACCGAGAGGCGCCCGGCCAGGAAGTTGCCGCCCATATAGCCCAGCGCGATGATGCCGAAATACAGGCCCAGCGCCGCCGGGCTGAGGCCGAACACCTCGGACCCGACGAAGGGCGCGCCGCCCAGATAGGCGAAGAACGCCCCCGAGGCGAAGCCCGCGGCCAGCGCATAGCCCCAGAACCGCCGCGAGCGGAACAGTTCGGGATATTCGCGGAACTGCCCCAGCAGGCTGACCTCGCGCGGGCGCGCGGTCTCGCCCAGGTCGGCCCAGGTCAGCGCCAGCACCCCAAGTCCCGCGACCAGCAGCATCGCGAAGCTTGCCTGCCAGCCGAAGACCTGGTCCAGCACCCCGCCGATGGCCGGCCCGATCATCGGCACCAGCGCCATGCCCATCGTGACATAGCCGATCATCGAGGCGGCCTGCGCGTCGTCCACCATGTCGCGCACCACCGCGCGCGACAGCACCATGCCGGTCACGATCACCGCCTGCGCCATGCGGAAGGTCAGGAACAGGCCCGCATTAGGGGCCAGGATGCAGCCAAGCGTCGCGACCAGGAACAGCATGATCGAGACCAGCAGAACCGGGCGCCGCCCGTAGCGGTCGGAAATCGGCCCGATCGCCAGTTGCAGCACCGCGTTCATGCCGAGATACAGCGCCACGGACAGTTGCATCAGCCGGTAATCCGTGCCGAAATCCGCGGCCATGTTGGGCAGCGACGGCAGGAAGATGTTCATCGACAGCGCCGACAGCCCCGCAAGCAGGACCAGCGTCAGGATATGCGGTGGGGTCGTCCGGTCGAGAAGCCGGATCTCTGGTCGTGTCGGCATGTTCTCGGCTTATGGCGTGCCGCGTGATTAGTCCATCCGGTCAAATCCGGCCTGTGGCGGCACGTCTGCGGGTCGGAGGAGGTTAGCGGATTTACAATTAGCAAGCGAACATCTTCCAAAACTTTGCAAATATTCCGAAAGGTTCTTTTATGTCGTGTCCGCCCTCGATAGGTTGCCGCAAATTTCCGCAAGGGGCCAGCGCCGATGAAAGACATCCTGAGCGAGCTTGAACGCCGCCGCGACATCGCCCGCATGGGGGGCGGAGAGAAACGCGTCGCGGCCCAGCACCAGAAGGGCAAGCTGACTGCGCGCGAGCGGATCGACCTGTTGCTGGACGAGGGCTCGTTCGAGGAATTCGACATGTTCGTGGCCCATCGCTGCACCGATTTCGGGATGGAGGAGAACCGTCCCTATGGCGATGGCGTCATCACCGGCTGGGGCACGATCAATGGCCGGCAGGTCTATGTCTTTTCGCAGGACTTCACCGTGCTGGGCGGGTCGGTCTCGGCCACCCATGCCCAGAAGATCTGCAAGATCATGGACATGGCGATGCAGAACGGCGCCCCGGTGATCGGCATCAACGACTCGGGCGGGGCGCGTATCCAGGAGGGTGTGGACAGTCTTGCGGGCTATGGCGAGGTGTTCCAGCGCAACATCGAGGCAAGCGGCGTGGTCCCCCAGATCAGCGTCATCATGGGGCCGTGCGCGGGCGGCGCGGTCTATTCCCCCGCCATGACCGATTTCATCTTCATGGTGCGGGATTCGTCCTACATGTTCGTCACCGGCCCCGACGTGGTGAAGACCGTCACCAACGAGGTGGTCACCGCTGAGGAACTGGGCGGTGCATCCACCCACACCCGGAAAAGCTCGGTCGCCGATGGCGCCTTCGAGAACGATGTCGAGGCACTTTATGAGGTGCGGCGTCTGGTCGATTTCCTGCCGCTGAGCAACCGCTCGGTCCCGCCCGTGCGCCCCTTCTTCGACGACCCCGAGCGGGTGGATCCCAGCCTCGACACCCTGATCCCCGACAACCCGAACCAGCCCTACGACATGAAGGAGCTGATCCTGAAGGTCGCGGACGAGGGCGATTTCTACGAGATCCAGGAGGATTTCGCCAAGAACATCATCACCGGCTTCATCCGTCTGGAGGGCCGCACCGTGGGCGTGGTGGCGAACCAGCCGATGGTTCTGGCGGGTGTGCTGGACATCGACTCGGCGCGCAAGGCGGCACGCTTCGTGCGGTTCTGCGACTGTTTCGAGATCCCGATCCTGACCTTCGTCGACGTGCCCGGCTTCCTGCCCGGCACCAAGCAGGAATATGACGGCGTCATCAAGCATGGCGCGAAACTGCTGTTCGCCTATGGCGAGGCGACGGTGCCGAAAGTAACCGTCATCACCCGCAAGGCTTATGGCGGGGCCTATGTGGTGATGAGTTCCAAGCATCTGCGCGGCGACATCAACTATGCCTGGCCGACCTCGGAAATCGCGGTGATGGGGGCCAAGGGCGCGACCGAGATCCTCTATCGGTCCGAACTGGGCGATGCCGACAGGATCGCCAGGCGCACGGCCGATTACGAGGACCGCTTTGCCAATCCCTTTGTGGCGGCCGAGCGGGGCTTCATCGACGAGGTGATCCAGCCCCGCTCCACCCGCCGCCGCGTCTGTCGGGCCTTCGCCGCGCTGCGCAACAAGAAGCGCCCGATGCCCTGGAAGAAGCACGACAACATCCCGCTGTGATCCCGGGTCGGGTCGGCGCATCGCGTGTCGGCCCGTGACGGAGGTGGTCCGATGCCCGAGCCTGTCCTTTCCCGAGGCCCTCGCCCGCCCGCCCGACGCGCCGGGCGCCGGGTGGCCCTTGCGCTTGCGCTTGTCCCCGGCGCCCTTGCCGCGCAAGAGGTGATCGAGGTGCCCTCGGGCCAGCCCGTCACGCTTTACGAGACCATCACCGGCGAGGCGGAAACCGGGGGGGTGGCCGTCCGCTTCCGCTTTCTCGCCCCGCAGATCGCCCGCGACGGCGGCACCATGCCGTTCGAACTGGCCGCGGGCGACATCGAGTTTCTCTGCGAGAGCTACGCCTTGCCGCGTCTGTCCGACACCGGCCCCGAGCTTGCCCAGATCGTCATCACGCTGATGGATCGCCCCGTTCCCTTCGGTCAGGCAGACCCCGAGGCCACCCAGTTCTTCGAGGCGTTCCGCCCCGAGGACGGACGTTGCGTGTGGGAGGGTTTCTGACGATGAGGCAACATCTTGCGCGCCGAGTCCCGATTTGGCGGATAGCTGCGCCTTTTGAGTCACAGGTGGCAGTTTCGCGGCGCATCCCATGTGCAAAGCGTTGTGATTGGTCTATGATTCGAGTGGGTCCCGGAATTGTGACCTTCAACGTGATCGTGGCCGACCTGGTGTCGGCCCCTGCAAGAAAATGGAGTTCTGGATGTCCAAGAGCATCAAGGCCCTTATGGCGCTGTCCCTCGTGGCCTTCGTCGCGGCCTGCGCCCAACAGGAAGAAGTCGTCTACGTCGAGCCCGAGCCCGTCGTCGGCGAGCCGAAGTACACCAAGTACTGATACGGGCGCGGGGCGGGCCCGGCCCGCCCCGACACCCCCCGCGTCGCCTGCCGCCCGGGAGGAGACGCGATGCTGAAGCACAGGGGCTTTCCCGGCCGCCTTCCGGGCACCGATTTCCAGTTCACGATTCGCAGGGCGAACAAGGACGGCGCGACGCGGCTTGTCGCCCGTGAACGCTATGCCGACCGCCGCAATTCCGACCGCCGCGCCGACGCGGCGTTCATGGCCGCGCTGTGGGAGCATTTCGGCGACGAACCCTTCGAGCGCGGCAATCTCGATGCAGGGCGGTTATCCTGGGTCTTTGGCCGCGAGGTCTTGCCTGCCGAAGATCCATTCGATCCCGAAAGCTACGACGCCCTGCTCAGAATCGATGTGGCGCGCGCCCGAATGGCCTTTCCCGACATCTTCGGCGGCGAGGGTTAGGCGTGAATTTGCTCAGGGATTCGGCCTGTCGGCGGGAATCGGCCAAAATCGACTCGCCTGTGCGTTGCTGCCTTTTCTTTTGGGCGCAAGTGAGGACTCCTGACTGTGGACGCGGTGGACTGATACCCCGTCATCCCCGCGTTTGGTACTACTGTTACCCTTCCCCAACCCCCAGGCCTGACCCTTTCAGGGTCAGGCCTGCCTCCGTTCTTCCCGTCGCCATCCACGGTTTGCTGGCCCGCAGGCGGAACGATTTCCGTTCCGTCCGCGGTCCATCCGCAGTAAACTCTAGGCGCAACAAAAATCCGAACGGAGGCAGAGTAGGGTGCGTATTCTCAAGATTCTGGTCGCGGTCGTGGCCGTTGGCTCTCTGGCGGGCTGCATGGCCAACGATACCGAGCGGGCGCTGGTCGGTGCGGTCGGCGGTGCCGTCGTGGCCGATGCGCTCGACACCAATGTCGTGGCCGGGGCGGCCGTGGGCGCCGCTGCGGGCGCGCTGTGCGACGACGCGGGTTTCTGCAGATGATCTGACCGGGCGGGCCTCCGGGTCGGCCTGCGGGAATGTTGACAGGGTCATCGGGGCTGCTGGCTCCGGTGGCCCTTTCTCGTTTATGCGCCGGGGCGGGTGCGGCCCGGTGGAATGCCGGAAAGGACGGTAATGTTCGAGAAGATCCTGATCGCCAACCGGGGGGAGATCGCCTGCCGGGTCGTCAAGACCGCCCGCAAGATGGGCATCAAGACAGTGGCCGTCTATTCCGACGCCGACCGCCATGCGCTGCATGTGCGGATGGCGGACGAGGCGATCCATATCGGGCCGCCGCCCGCGAACCAGTCCTATATCGTGATCGACAGGATCATGGAGGCGATCAAGGCCAGCGGCGCGCAGGCCGTGCACCCCGGTTACGGCTTCCTGTCCGAGAACCCGCTGTTCGCCGAGGCGCTGGAGGCCGCGGGCGTCGCCTTCATCGGCCCGCCCGCAAGCGTGATCGAGGCGATGGGCGACAAGATCACTTCCAAGAAACTGGCGGCCGAGGCCGGGGTCTCGACCGTGCCGGGCTATATGGGCCTGATCGGGGATGCCGACGAGGCGGTGAGGATCAGCTGCGAAATCGGCTATCCGGTGATGATCAAGGCCAGCGCGGGCGGCGGCGGCAAGGGCATGCGCATCGCCTGGACCGACGAGGAAACCCGCGAGGGTTTCCAGGCGTCCCGGGCCGAGGCGGCGAACGGCTTCGGCGACGACCGCATCTTCATCGAGAAATTCGTCACCCAGCCCCGCCATATCGAGATCCAGGTTCTGGCCGACAAGCACGGCAACACGCTCTATCTGGGCGAGCGGGAATGCTCGATCCAGCGCCGCAACCAGAAGGTCATCGAGGAAGCCCCCAGCCCCTTCCTTGATGCGGCGACGCGCAAGGCGATGGGCGAACAGGCCTGCGCGCTGGCGCGCGCCGTGGGCTATATCTCGGCCGGGACGGTGGAATTCATCGTCGATGGCAGCCGCAATTTCTACTTCCTGGAAATGAACACCCGGCTTCAGGTGGAGCATCCCGTCACCGAACTGATCACCGGCATCGACCTTGTGGAACAGATGATCCGCGTGGCGGCGGGCGAGAAGCTGTCCTTCGGGCAGGCCGACGTCAAGCTGAACGGCTGGGCCATGGAAAGCCGGCTTTACGCCGAAGACCCCTATCGCAACTTCCTGCCCTCGATCGGGCGGCTGACGCGCTATCGGCCCCCGGCGGAATCGGCGCATGAGGCGGCCGTGGTGCGCAACGATACCGGCGTCTGCGAGGGCGGCGAGATCAGCATGTATTACGACCCGATGATTGCCAAGCTCTGCACCTGGGCGCCGACCCGCGACCAGGCCATCGACGAGATGCGCACCGCGCTGGACGCCTTCGAGGTCGAGGGCATCGGCCACAACCTGCCGTTCCTGTCGGCGGTCATGGACCATCCGCGGTTCTGTTCGGGCGAGATCACCACGGCCTTCATTGCCGAGGAATATCCCGACGGGTTCCAGGGTATGACTCTGCCCCGCGAGGAACTGCGCCGCGTGGCCGCCGCGGCCGCGGCGATGTTCCGCGTGGCCGAGATCCGGCGCGCGCGCATCTCGGGCACGATGGACAATCACGAACGCAAGGTCGGCAGCGACTGGGTGGTGGTCGCCCAGGGCGAACGCTTTGCGCTGACCATCGACGCCGACCGCCAGGGCTCGACCGTGCGCTTTGCCGAGGGCTACGCGCATCGCGTCACCTCCGACTGGACGCCGGGCAACCCGCTGGCGGTGCTGCATATCGACGGCGCGCCGCTGGTGCTCAAGGTCGGCAAATCGCCCAACGGCTACCGCATCCGCCATCGCGGCGCCGACATGAAGGTGGCGGTCTTCACCCCCCGCCAGGCGGAGCTTGCCGCGCTGATGCCCGAGAAACTGCCGCCCGACACCTCGAAATTCCTGCTTTGCCCGATGCCGGGCCTGATCGTCTCGGTCGATGTGGAGGAGGGCCAGGAGGTGCAGGAAGGCCAGGCGCTGTGCGTGGTCGAGGCGATGAAGATGCAGAACATCCTGCGCGCCGAGCGCAAGGGCATCATCGTCAGCATCAAGGCCGGCCCCGGCGCCAGCCTTGCGGTCGACGATGTGATCATGGAGTTCGAATGACCTTCCGGGCCGCCCCTTTCCCCCCACCTTCGGGGGCGGCCCGTGGCCGGGCTCAGTCCGATGCGGTGCCGCGGCGGTCTCGAATCTCCTGCTGGCGCAGCGGCAGCTTGTCGATCGACCGGGTCAGTTCGCGCACGTCCCAGGGCGTGGGCTTGCGCAGGATCACCTTGCCGTCCTTGGCCACCAGCACCAGCGCGAAGCCGCGCGGGCGCAGGGTCTGGCGAAAGGCGCTGCGGGCGGCGGGGTCGGTGTCGGTGATCACCACCACGTCGCGGATGGCCAGTTCCTCCATCCGCGCGGTCAGCAGGTCCATCTGCTGGGCAAAGCGCGGATCGGCCTCGCTGTCGGCGAACACGACCACGGGACGGGCGATCCAGTGGAACTCGTCCGGGCTGACCTCGCGCGCGTCCAGGATCGTCATGTGGTCCGACTGCCAGCGTTCGAACGGCGTCGCCTCCTCCATCGCACCCGCGGTCAGGGCAAACGGGACGAGGGCGGCAAGTGCAAGAGATACGAGACGTTTTTTCATGAACCCTCCTGTCGCGTCCAGATATAGGCGTGCGGGAACGGAAAGCGAAGCTTGAACCTGTCCGCGGGCGGGGGAACGAGACGAAAAGGGACGATCCGATGACGGACAAGACCAGAATCTGGGCCGAGATGGCCGCCAAGGAACTGCGCGGCCGCAGCCCCGAGGATCTGACCTGGGAGACGCCCGAGGGCATCCCGGTCAAGCCGCTCTATACCGAAGAGGATATTGCGGGCCTGCCGCATATGGGCTCGGTCCCGGGCGAGGCGCCCTATACCCGCGGTCCCCGCGCCACGATGTATGCCGGCCGGCCCTGGACGATCCGGCAATATGCGGGCTTTTCCACCGCCGAGGAGAGCAACGCCTTCTACCGCAAGGCGCTGGCCGCCGGCCAACAGGGTGTCTCGGTCGCCTTCGATCTCGCGACGCATCGCGGCTATGACAGCGACCATCCCCGCGTGGTGGGCGATGTCGGCAAGGCGGGCGTGGCCATCGACAGCGTCGAGGACATGAAAATCCTGTTCGACGGCATCCCGCTGGATCAGGTCAGCGTGTCCATGACGATGAACGGCGCGGTAATCCCGGTGCTGGCCAGCTTCATCGTCGCGGGCGAGGAACAAGGGGTGGACCGCGCGCTGCTGTCGGGCACGATCCAGAACGACATCCTGAAAGAGTTCATGGTGCGCAACACCTATATCTATCCGCCCGAACCCTCGATGCGGATCGTCGCCGACATCATCGAATACACCTCGACCGACATGCCGCGGTTCAACTCGATCTCGATCTCGGGCTACCACATGCAGGAGGCCGGCGCGAACCTCGTGCAGGAACTGGCCTTCACGCTGGCCGATGGCAAGGAATATGTGAAGACGGCGCTGGCGCGGGGGCTGGATGTCGATGCCTTTGCCGGGCGGCTGTCCTTCTTCTTCGCCATTGGCACGAATTTCTTCATGGAAATCGCCAAGCTGAGGGCGGCGCGCTTCCTTTGGCACCGCATCATGTCGGAGTTCGAGCCGAAGAACCCCGGTTCGCTGATGCTGCGCACCCACTGCCAGACCTCGGGCGTGTCGTTGCAGGAGCAGGACCCCTACAACAACATCGTGCGCACGGCCTATGAGGCGATGAGCGCGGTGCTGGGGGGCACGCAATCCCTGCATACCAACAGCTTCGACGAGGCGATCGCGCTGCCCACCGAATTCTCGGCCCGGATCGCGCGCAACACCCAGTTGATCCTGCAGAACGAGACCAAGGTGACCAAGGTCGTCGATCCGCTGGCGGGCTCCTACTACGTCGAGAAGCTGACCGCCGATCTGGCCGAGGCGGCGTGGAAGCTGATCGAGGAAGTGGACGAGATGGGCGGCATGACCAAGGCGGTTGCAACCGGCATGCCCAAGCTGCGCATCGAGGAGGCCGCCGCGCGCTGGCAGGCCGCGGTCGACCGCGGCGACGAGGTGATCGTGGGCGTCAACAAGTTCCGCCTGGCCAAGGAGGATCCGATCGACATCCTCGACATCGACAACGTCAAGGTGCGTGACAGCCAGATCGCCCGGTTGGAGCAGATCCGCGCCAGCCGCGATCAGGCCGCCTGCGACGCGGCGCTGTCCGCGCTGGAGCAGGCCGCGTTCAGCGGTCAGGGCAACCTGTTGCGCCTTGCGGTCGAGGCCGCGCGGGCGCGCGCCACGGTGGGAGAGATCAGCATGGCGATGGAAAAGGCGTTCGGACGGCACCGCGCCGAGGTCAAGACGCTCTCGGGCGTCTATGGCGCGGCCTATGAGGGCGACGAGGGGTTCGCCGCGATCCAGAAGGCGGTCGAGGATTTCGCCGAGGCCGAGGGCCGGCGGCCGCGGATGCTGGTGGTCAAGATGGGCCAGGATGGCCATGACCGCGGCGCCAAGGTCATCGCCACGGCCTTTGCCGATATCGGCTTCGACGTCGATGTGGGCCCCTTGTTCCAGACCCCCGAAGAGGCCGCGCAGGACGCCATCGACAACGATGTGCACGTGATCGGCGTCTCGTCGCAGGCGGCGGGCCACAAGACGCTGGCGCCCAAGCTGATCGAGGCGCTCAAGGCGCAGGGGGCGGACGACATCATCGTGATCTGCGGCGGCGTGATCCCGCAGCAGGATTACGATTTCCTCAGGGCCGCGGGCGTCAAGGCGATCTTCGGCCCGGGCACCAACATTCCGACTGCGGCCAATGACATCCTGCGCCTGATCCGCGAGGCGCGGGCCTGACAGCACGGCCCCGGCGGCGACGACGCTGCGTCAGATGCAGGCTTGCCATTGCATCCCCGCCCCGGCGGGGATCACATGCACCGGACCCGGCCGACAGGAGTGTCCGTGACATGCTCAGCCTCGATCACCTCGCCATCTCGGCCGAGACGCCTGAGGCGGGCATGGCCGCCGTCGCGGAACGTCTGGAGGCGCGGCTTTCGCCCCGGCGACGGCTATGCCCGCACGATGGAGCACACGATCCTTCTGGTGCCGGGCGGGCAGGGCAGGGGGCTTGGCCGGGCGCTGATGGGCGCGCTGGAAACCCATGCCGCCCATGCGGGGGTGCATGCGAAGATCGCCGCTGTCAGCGCCGACAATCCCGGCGGCATCGCCTTTCACGCCGCGCTGGGCTATGCCGAGGTCGGCCGCCTGCCCCAGGTGGGGGTCAAGGCCGGGCGCTTTCTCGATCTTGTGCTGATGCAGAAGATGCTTTCGGTCGCACCTGACACTGGCCCCGCTGCGGGGTAATCTCGCCGCCATGTCGCTGTGGTCCCGCATCTCTGCCGCCGTCTCTGCGCGTGCCAAGGGGGAAAGCCTTGCCACGGTTTTCGACCGCCTGCGCACGCCGCCCGAACGGACGGTTGCCTTTACCATCGCGGTGATCGCGCTGGGCGCCAAGATGGCCAAGGCCGACGGGCAGGTGACGCGCCGCGAGGTCGCGGCCTTCCGCGAGGTCTTTACCATCCCGCCGTCGGAAGAAGGGAACGCCGCGCGCGTCTTTGACCTTGCCCGTCAGGACGTGGCCGGGTTCGAGGAATATGCCCGCCGCATCCGCCGCATGTTCCGCGGCCGCAAGGAGCCGCTTTGCGACCTGATGGAGGGGCTGTTCTTCATCGCGCTGGCCGATGGCGACTATCACCCTGCCGAGGATGCGTTCCTTGCCCGCGTCGCCGCCGCCTTCGGCCTCAGCGAGGCGCAGTTCCGCACGCTGCGCGCCCGCTTCGTGCCCGATGCCGCGCCCGATCCCTATACCGTGCTGGGCGTCGATCCCGGCGACGATCTTGAAGCCATCCGCAAGGTCTGGCGCAAGGAGGTGCGCGAGACCCATCCCGACCGGATGCATGCCCGCGGCGTGCCCGAAGAGGCGATCCACCTTGCCGAGCGGCGGCTGATCGCGGTCAACGCCGCCTGGGAACAGATCCTTCAGGACCGCGCGGCGTGAGGATCGCCACCTATAACGTCGAATGGTTCAATGCCCTGTTCGACGACCTCGGCAGTCTTCTGGACGATGACCAGCCCTCCGCCCGCACGGGCGTCACCCGTCACCAGCAGATCGAGGCGCTGGGCATCGTCTTTACCGCGCTGGACGCCGATGCGGTTCTGGTGGTCGAGGCGCCCGACGATACCGGCCGCCGCTCGACCGTCACGGCGCTTGAGAATTTCGCGCAGGTGATGGGCCTGCGCGCGCGGCGCGTGCTGATCGGCTTCACCTCCGAGAGCCAGCAGGAAATCGCGCTGCTCTACGATCCCGACCGGATCAGCGCGCATCACGATCCGCGGGGCGATCCGACCGGCAAGAAGGGCTCGGCCGAGGCACCGCGCTTTGACGGCGTGTTCCGCTGGGATCTGGACGTGGATGCCGCGGCCGAACTGATCCGCTTTTCCAAGCCGCCGCTGGAACTGGCGGTGCGAAGTGCGGCGGGTTTCGCCTTTCGGATGATCGGGGTGCATGTGAAATCCAAGGCCCCCTATGGCGCCTCGACCCCCGACAAGGTGATGCGCATCTCGATCCAGAACCGGCGCAAGCAACTTGCGCAATGCATCTGGCTGCGCCAGCGGATCGAGGCGCATCTGGCCGAGGGGGAGTCGCTGATCGTGCTGGGCGATTTCAACGATGGTCCGGGGCTGGACGAATACGAAAAGCTGTTCGGTCGGTCCGGGGTTGAGATCGTCATGGGCCTCGACGTGCCGCGCGAGATGCGGCTTTACGATCCCCATGCGCGACAGGCGCAACAGGGCCGATCCGCCGCCCAGCCCGCCACCGCCCGCTTCTACATCCATTCCGAGCGGCACTATCTCTCGGCGCTGCTGGACTATGTGATGATCTCGTCCGACCTGCGCGCGCGCCGTCCGGCCTGGCGGATCTGGCATCCGTTCGACGACCCGGACCTCTATCGCGTGCCCGAACTGCGCGAGGCGCTGCTGGCGGCCTCCGACCATTTCCCGGTCAGCCTCGACATCGAGCTTTGACCCGCCCTTGCCCGCGCCTATACTGCGCCCATGAACCGGATCGCCGCCCTGTGCCTTGGAATGCTGCTCGCGCTCGGCCCCGCTGCCGCGCAGGATGCCGAACCCTTGCCGGACGCGAAGCTGCGCGAGGGGATGGACCTGCTTGGTCAGGGCATGAGGCTGTTGTTCAAGGGGCTCGGGGACGAGCTGGAACCCGCGCTTCGCGATCTGGCCGAGACGATGCAGCCCGCGCTGCGGCGGTTGGCCGAGATCGTGGACGATTTCGACGCCTACCAGATGCCCGAGCGACTGCCCAATGGCGACATCCTGATCCGCCGCAAGCCGGACGCGCCGCCCTTGCCCCCACCCGACGATATCGAGATCTAGGCCCGGCGGACCCGCACGCCCGTCTCGACCCCAAGCGCCTTGGCCAGCGAGGCAAAGCGCGCCTCGGCCACCTCGCCGAACAGCGCCTCGGCGCGGGTGTCCAGCACCAGTTCCAGCCGCTTCTTCTTGGGGAAATGGCGCAGTTCGGCCAGCGTGTCGGGCGTGTCCGATGAAAACATCGCGCCAAAGCGCAGCGCCTTGCCCAGGACTTCGGCCTGTTGCATCTGGATCGGGTCCAGCAGGCTGAACAGCGGTTCGAACCGGCTGCCTGCGCGGCTGTTCTTGTAGCGGTGCAGCAGCGACACGCCCAGGAAGACACGCTCCCAATGCTCCAGCCCGCCCAGATTGGCCTGGGTCGCGGTGTCGAAACAGACCTCGTGGCGATAGTCGGGATGCGCGCGCCAGGCGGTGTCGTGCAGGTGGCAGGCCGCCTTGATCAGCCGCCGTTTCTCGGGTCCCGCCGCGCCGAACAGCGGCAGCACGAAATTGTAGAGCCGCTTGCCGAAGCCGGGGAAGCGGGCGGAACTCGCCTCGACGAAACGGCAGGCCTCGACCAGCGGATCGCGGGCGCGCAGCTCGGCCGGCATCTGTTCGTACAAGAGCCCCTCGCGGATGCCATAGCCCGACACGGCGATCTCGCGCGGCTTCAGACGGGCGACCAGCCGTTTGAGCACCTGCACCGCGATCGGCACCAGCGAGAGCCGCTCGATCGAGATGCCGGTGCGGGTGCGCAGCGCGTCGACCCCGGTGGTCTCGATCCAGTCGATCGTGGCGGCCAGCGATTTCCGCGTCATCCGGTATTCGTGCAGCACCGTCAGCGGATAGCCGCGCCGCTCCATGTCGAGCCGGGCGATCGCGCGCCACGACCCGCCCACCAGGAACAACCGGCTCCGCGAACAATCCATGCCGCGGGCCAGCGTCTCGACCTCCTGGGCGATGAACTGGGTCAGCCCCTTCTTGCCGCCCTTGACGTCCTGCAGTTTCAGCGGACCCAGCGGCGAGGTGCGCCGCTTGCCGACCCGGCCGCCGTCCAGTTCGGCCAGTTCGACCGACGAGCCGCCCATGTCGCAGACGATCCCCTCGGCGCCGGGCCAGCCCAGCAGCACGCCCTGTGCCGACAGCCGCGCCTCCTCGGCGCCGTCGATAACCCAGGGCCGCAGGCCGGTCTCGCGCTCGATCTGGCGGCGGAAATCGGGGCCGTCCTCGGCATCGCGCATCGCGGCCGTGGCAACCACCGTAAGAGGGGCCGCCCCCATCGCCCCACCCAGAAGGGCAAACCGCTTCAGCGCCGCCAGCGCGCGCCGACGCCCCTCGGGCGACAGCCGCCCGGTCTGGCCCAGCCCCGCGCCCAGCCCGCACATCACCTTTTCGTTGAAGAAATAGGCCGGGCTGCGGGCCGCGCCGTCGAACACGACCATCCGCACCGAGTTTGACCCGATATCCACGACCCCCACGCGAGAAAGCGCCCGCGCCTCGGGGCCGCCGAACAGGCGGCGGCCAAAGGGTTCCCATGCTTCTGGGCGGTCGTCGCCGCTGCCGTCCATCTGCTGCCTTTCGCCCCTGGCGTGCCGAGACTCTGCCAAGCCCGTCCGCCGTCGTCAATCGGCGACGTTCGCCAGCCGGGGCACATCGGCCGCCCCGGCGGTGCCGCGGCCCGACAGCGAAGGGTTTTCCATGAAGAACCTGTGGCAGTTGAACGCGTCCGGTCCCGCCTTGGCCCGCACGAAGCTGCCATCGGGCTGCATCACCCAGCTTTGCGCCTCGTCGGCCAGATTCGCCGACATGACCTGGTCCACGATCTGCGCCTTGACCGTGGGGTTGGTGCATTCGACCAGCGTTTCCACCCGGCGGTTCAGGTTGCGGCCCATCCAGTCGGCCGACGAGATATAGACCCGCGCCCCGGGCGAGGGCAGGCCATAGCCGTTGCCGAAGCAGACGATGCGGGAATGTTCCAGGAAGCGGCCGATGATCGACTTGACGCGGATATTCTCGGACAGCCCCTTGATGCCGGGCCGGATGCCGCAGATCCCGCGCACGACAAGGTCGATCTTCACCCCCGCATTGGACGCGGCATAAAGCGCGTCGATCACGTCGGGCTCGATCAGCGAGTTCATCTTGGCCCAGATCCGCGCGGGCCGCCCGGCGCGGGCATGCCCGGCCTCTTCGGCGATGCGCTGCAACAGCGTGGATTTCAGCGACAGGGGCGAGATCGACAGGTTCTCCAGCCCGTCGGGCTCGGCATAGCCGCCGATATAGTTGAACACCTTGGTCGCATCCCGTCCCAGCGCCGCGTCGCAGGTGAACAGCGACAGGTCGGTATAGATGCGCGCGGTGATCGGGTGGTAGTTGCCGGTGCCGAAATGGGTATAGGTCACCAGGTTATCGCCCTCGCGGCGGACCACGGTGCTGATCTTGGCATGGGTCTTGTAGTTGATGAAACCATAGACCACATGCGCGCCCGAGCGTTCGAGCCGCCGCGACTGGCGGATATTGGCGGCCTCGTCGAAGCGGGCCTTGAGCTCCACCAGCGCGGTGACCGACTTGCCATCCTCGGCCGCCTCGCACAGCGCCTCGACGATGGGCGACTTCTTCGACGTGCGGTAGAGCGTCTGCTTGATCGCCACCACGTTCGGGTCGCGCGCGGCCTGCTGCAGGAAGCGGACCACCATGTCGAAGGTCTCGTAGGGGTGGTGCAGCAGCATGTCCTTTTGCCGGATCGCGGCGAACATGTCGCCCTCATGGTCCTGCACCCGTTCGGGCACGCGGGGGGTGAAGCTTTTCCACAGCAGGTCCGGGCGGTCGTCGATCACCAATTCCTTGAGATCCGCCAGCCCGATCAGACCGCGCACCTCGATCGCGTCCTCCTCGGTGATGTGCAATTCGCGGATGATGACGGAGCGCAATTCCTCGGGCGCGCCCGAGGACATCTTCATGCGCACCACCTCGCCGCGGCGGCGGCGCTTCAGCGCGACCTCGAATTCGCGCACCAGATCCTCGGCCTCCTCCTCGACCTCCAGATCGCTGTCGCGCAGCACGCGGAAGGTGCAACTGCCCACCGCCCGATAGCCCGGGAACAGCAGGTGCAGATGCATCAGCAACGATTCCTCCAGCGGCAGGAAACGCGCCTGCCCCTCGCGCGCGGGCAGGCGGATGAAGCGGTCGATCTGGTGCGGGATCGGCAGCAGCGCCTGCAAGGGCTGGCCGTCCTTCTCGCGCTCCAGCTGCAAGGCCAGGCAGAAGCCGGTATTCGGGATGAAGGGGAAGGGATGCGCCGGGTCGATTGCCAGCGGCGAGAGCACGGGAAACACCTGTTGCAGGAAATGCTCGCCCAGATGCATCCGGTCGGCCTTGGTCAGCCGCGAGCGTGTCAGCAGGTGGATTTCTGCCTCTTCCATCAGTTTCTTCAGCCGGTTCCAGCTTGCCTGCTGCGCCTGCAACAGCCGCCGCGCATCGCGGTCGATCAGCACCAGCTGCTCGGCCGGCGTCAGGCCGTCATCGGCGGGCGTGGTATTGCCCTTGTTGGCCAGTTCGCGCAGGCCAGCCACGCGCACGGTGTAGAACTCGTCCAGGTTGGTGGCCGAGATCGACACGAAACGCACCCGCTCCAGCAGCGGCACGCGCGGATTGTCGGCTTCTTCCAGGACGCGCCAGTTGAAGCCCAGCCAGCTGAGTTCGCGGTTGAAGAACCGCTTTGGTCCCGTGCGCCGGGCCTCGGGGATCTCGACGGGCGCGGGGAAGGGGGCTTTGAGGAAATCGGCCTGGGTCATGCTTGTGCTTATGATTTCAGGGTGTGACGGCTGGGTGACAGTTATCGGGCCTCGGGCAGGGTCTTGTCCAGCACCGTGCGGGCCAGCCGGAGGCCCGGCCGATGCCCGGTGGCCAGCGCCTCGCGGTCGATGGCGGCGACCGTTTCTGCGGCGGCGGCGAAGGAGCGTTCCATCCGGTCCACGAGATAGCCGATCAGATCGGGTTTCACCGCCAGTTGGCGGTCGGCGAACAGCTTGACCAGCACCGCGGCCAGCAGCACGTCGTCGGGCGGGTCCAGATGCGCCGTTGCGGCGGCCTGCATCCGGCTGGCCAGATCGGGCAGCCCCAGCCCCCAGTCCCGCGCCGGGTCGCGCGCGCTGACCAGCAGCGCGCCGCCCGATGCGGCCAGCAGGTTGTGCAGGTGAAACAGCGCCGTCTCGGCCGTCCGGTCGCCACCGATCCGGTCGGCATCCTCGACCGCCACCGCACCCGTTTCGGCCAGCGCGGGCAGATCCGCCTGCGCCAGTCCGGCCGCCGGAACGACCGGGGCGCCGGTCAGTTCCGTCCAGACATGGGCGAGATGGGTCTTGCCCGATCCCTCCGGGCCGATCAGCACCAGCTTGCCGCCCGGCCAGGCGCGCCAATCCTCGATCTGCGCCACGGCGATCTCGTTCGCGGGCGCCACGAAGAAGGCCGCGCGCCCCCGTGCGGGTCGCACGGGCAGGTCGAGGATCAACTGTCGGGGCATGTCAGGCGGCGTCCTCGTCCTTTCCGGAGCCGTCGCGCGCATCTTCCAGGGCCGCAAGGCCGCGGTAGAGTGGGCTCTTCCTGTATTGCGCGATCCCGAAACGCGCCATCACCCCCAGAACCGCCGCCACCGGCACCGCGATCAGCATGCCGACAAAGCCGAAGACCGAGCCGAAGGCCGCCAGCGCAAAGATCAGCCAGACCGGGTGCAGCCCGACCGATCCGCCCACCAGCTTGGGCGTCAGCACATTGCCCTCGATCATCTGGCCCGCCACGAAGATCGCCGCCGCGCCCGCGATGAACCACCATTCGCCCCAGAACTGGAACAACGCCAGCCCGATCGCCAGCGCGCCGCCCACGATGGCGCCGACATAGGGGATGAACGAGATGATCCCCGCGATGAACCCCACGACCAGCCCGTATTTCAGCCCCAGCAGGCTCAGCGCCGCGGCGTAATAGACCCCGAGGATCAGGCAGACCGTGCCCTGGCCGCGGATGAAGCCTGCCAGCGTGCGGTCGATCTCGCCGGCCAGCCGGCGCAGCTGCGGTGCGTGGTCCAGCGGCAGCAGCCGGTCCACCTGGGCCACCATCCGGTCCCAGTCCAGCAGCAGGTAGAAGGTGATCACCGGCACCAGCACCAGCAGGACGACCACATTCACGATACTGGCCAGAGAGGCGATCACCCCGTTCAGCACCTCGCCGCCCCTCGACTGCACCGTGTCGCCGATTCCGGCCAATGTCCGGGATACGGCCGAGCCGTTGTCATTCAGCGTGGGAAAGCGCTCGACCAGGAAGGCCTGGACCTGGCGCGCGATCTCGGGCGCGGCATTGACCAGGCTGATCGCCTGCTGGATCAGCGTCGGCAGCACCAGCAGCGCCACCGCCACGAGGACCACCACCGCGCCCGTCGTGATCGCCACCGTCGCCCCCGCCCGTGACAGCCCCAGCCGTTCCAGCCGGTCGGCCACGGGATCGAGGAAATAGGCCACCGCCATGCCGATCACGAAGGGGGTGATCACATTGCCGAGAAACCACAAAAGCACCAGGAAGACCGTCGCTGCGATCCCCCAATAGGTCACCTGTTCGCGTACCGGCAATGCCATCCGCCCCTCCCGATCCTGCGCCCTTTCCCGATGCCCCGGGTGCCTCCGGCGAGACGCGCGGCGCTTGTCTGGCCCTGCGCGATGACATAAGGGGTCGGAGACGCGAATTCACGAGGAAAAGGTCGAAAATGCGCCTGTCCCGCTACTTCCTGCCGGTCCTGAAGGAGACGCCTTCCGAGGCGCAGATCGCCAGCCACCGCCTGATGCTGCGCGCGGGCATGATCAAGCAGGCATCCGCGGGCATCTATTCGTGGCTTCCCATGGGCTTCAAGGTGCTGAAACGGATCGAGCAGATCGTCCACGAGGAACAGATCCGCGCGGGCCATATCCCGATGCTGATGCCGACCCTGCAATCGGCCGATCTGTGGCGCGAGTCGGGCCGCTACGACGATTACGGCGAGGAGATGCTGCGCATCAAGGACCGCCATGGCCGCGACATGCTTTACGGGCCGACCAACGAGGAACTCATCACCGATATCTTCCGCGCCCATGTCGGCAGCTACAAGGACCTGCCGCTGACGCTCTACCATATCCAGTGGAAGTTCCGCGACGAGATCCGCCCCCGTTTCGGCGTGATGCGGGGCCGCGAATTCTACATGAAGGACGGCTACAATTTCGACATCGACCACGATGCGGCCATCCACGCCTACAACCGCCACATGGTCAGCTACCTGCGCACCTACGAACGGATGGGGTTGAAGGCGATCCCGATGCGCGCCGATAGCGGCCCCATCGGCGGCGAGGACACCCACGAATTCCTGGTCCTCGCCGATACCGGCGAGTCCGAGGTGTTCTATGACAGCGCGATCCTCGACCTGACGCTGGGTGACCGGGCCGTGAACTACGACGACCGCGCGGAATGCGCGGCCATCGTGCGCGAATGGACCACGCCCTATGCCCGCACCGACGAAACCCATGACGCGGCGATCTATGACCAGATCCCCGAGGCGCGGCGCAAATCCTCGCGCGGCATCGAGGTCGGCCAGATCTTCTATTTCGGCACCAAGTATTCCGAACCCATGGGCGCCGTTGTCACCAATGACAAGGGCGAGCGCGTGCCTGTCCACATGGGCAGCCACGGCATCGGCGTCTCGCGTCTGGTCGGCGCGCTGATCGAGGCGAACCACGACGAGAACGGCATCATCTGGCCCGAGGGCGTGACCCCCTTCCATTGCGGCATCGTCAACCTGAAACAGGGCGATGCCGAGGTCGACGCCGCCTGCGCCGGACTTTACAAGGCGCTGGCCGAAAAGGGGCTGGAGCCGCTCTATGACGACCGCGAGGAACGCGCGGGCGCGAAATTCGCCACGATGGACCTGATCGGCCTGCCCTGGCGGATCACCGTCGGGCCGCGGGGCCTGAAATCGGGCGTGGTCGAACTGACCTGCCGGCGCACCGGCACCAGCGAGGAGATGTCCCCCGAGGCGGCCGTGGCCCGGGTGGCCGAGATCTACGCCCCCCACACCGCCCCCCATTGGGAGCCGATGGCGAAATCCAGTTTCCACACTTGGCTGTAGCGCGTCGCATCCGGCGGCCATCCGCCGCCGGGGGCCGTGCGATTTGGCGCAGGATCGTGCGGCCAGTGCGGCGGACGCGCTCAGTCGTGGGTGCAGCCGTCGTGATCCTCATGCGGTTCGGCCGGGGCAAGGCGACCCTCGACAAAGGCGCGCGCGGCCTCGGCCGGGTCGGGTTCGGCGGTGGCGATGGCGGTGATGCCGCGCGCCGCCATCCGGTCCTGGAAGCGCGGCCCGATACTGCCTGCTATGATCACCGAAACCTCGTATAGCGGATGCGGACCGTCGCCGTGGAAATCATGCAGCGCCATGCCGCGGGGCAGGTCCAGTCGGTCGATCTCTTGCGCCGGTTCGTTCGGCGTGGCCTCGAAGATGATGAAACGGCGGGTGCGGCCGACATGGGGGGTCACGGTTCGGAAATTCTGACTTGCGACGGCAATGCGCATTTCGGCATCCTCGGAATGGTCGTGAACGGCAGGGGTAGGAAAAGGCCGAGTCGCTGCCTCGACTGGCCGCTTTCCCCGAGGCACATGAATGACGGCGCAGTGTCGGTGACTTGATCACCGATTCCGATATCGCGAGGCGGCGTGGGGATCGGTTGGCAAGAGGATCGCGCACTCTGCCTTGCCGCTTGACGCCATCGGCCCGCGCGGCCACTGTCCGCCCGCGCAACCGACAGGATACCCCCCTTGGCCAACGGCACCGCCCCCTTCGCCCCCTTCGAATGGATGATCGCGTGGCGCTACCTGCGCGCGCGGCGCGCCGAGGGCGGCGTGTCCGTGATGACCTGGATCAGCCTGATCGGCATCACGCTGGCCGTCTTTGCGCTGATCGCCACGCTGGCCGTCCGTGCGGGGTTCCGGGCCGAATTCGTCGATACGATCCTTGGCGCGAATGCCCATGTCACCGTCTATTCCTCGACCCGCGTGGACGAGCAGGGCGTGGCCAGCCGCACCATCCCCGATTACGCGGCGATGGCCGAACGGCTGCGCGCGGTGCCGGGTGTGACCCGCGTGGCGCCGCTGGTCCGCGGGCAGGTGATGGCGGCCTCCGGGTCGGGCAATTCCGGGGTCGAGGTCTATGGCATCGCGCCCGAAGACCTGGCCACGATCCCGCGCATCGCTGATCCCGAAACCGCGCTGGGCGACATCGCGCGCTTCCCCGAGGGCATCGCCATCGGCACGGGCGTCGCGCGCGAACTGGGCGTGGGCGTGGGCGACCGGATCCGGCTGATCTCGCCCGAGGGGGTCAAGACCCCCTTCGGCACCAGCCCCCGCGTGAATGCCTATGAAATCGTCTATGTCTTCTCGGCGGGCCGCTACGACATCGACCGCACCCGCGTCTACATGCCCTTTGCCGAGGCGCAGGGCTATTTCAACCGCGAGGGCGTGGCCGACGAACTGGAAGTCATGGTCACCGATCCCGAACGGATCGACGAACTGACCCTGCCCTTGCTGCGTGCAGGGGGCGAGCGGGTTCTGCTCTGGACCTGGCGCGACGCCTCGGGGGCGTTCCTGCGCGCGCTCGACATCGAGGACAACGTGATGTTCATTATCCTGTCGATCCTCGTGCTGATCGCGGCGATGAACATCGTTTCGGGGCTGATCATGCTGGTCAAGAACAAGGGGCGCGACATCGGCATCCTGCGCACCATGGGCCTGACCGAAGGGGCGGTGCTGCGCGTCTTCTTCATCTGCGGCGCCTTCGTCGGGCTGATCGGCACCTTCTTCGGCGTGATCCTGGGCTGCCTGTTCGCGATCTGGATCGACCCGATCTTCTCGGCGGTGAACTATGTCGCGGGGGGCGGGGTCTGGGACCCCTCGATCCGCGGAATCTACGAACTGCCCGCCAAGCTTCGGGCGCGGGATGTGCTGTCCGCCGTGATCCTGTCGCTGGGCCTGTCCTTCGTCGTCACGATCTTCCCCGCCCGCCGCGCGGCGCGCATGAACCCGGTGGAGGCGCTGCGCTATGAGTGATCCGGCGCTGGCGCTTGATGGCGTCGAGAAAAGCTACAATCCCGGCACCCCCGGCGAGGTGCGGGTGCTGTCCGGGGCCTCGCTTGCCGTCGCGCCGGGCGAGGTGGTGGCGCTTGTCGCCCCTTCGGGCGCGGGCAAGTCCACCTTGCTGCATATCGCGGGGCTTCTGGACACGCCCGATGCGGGCGCGGTCCGGATCGCCGGGCAGGACATGGCGCGCGCCTCGGACCGCAAGCGCACCGCCGCGCGGCGTGCCGATATCGGCTTCGTCTACCAGTTCCACCACCTGCTGCCCGAATTCACCGCGGCCGAAAACGTGGTGCTGCCCCAGCTTGCCGCTGGCCGCCCCCGCGCCGAGGCCGAGGCCCGGGCGCAGGAGCTTCTTGACCGGATGGGGGTGGGCGCGCGCGCCGATCACCGCCCCGCGGCGCTGTCGGGGGGCGAACAGCAGCGCGTCGCGGTCTGCCGGGCGCTGGCCAACCGACCACGGCTGTTGCTGGCCGACGAGCCCACGGGAAATCTCGACCCCGCCACCTCGGACCGGGTCTTTGCCGCGCTGATGGACCTGGTGCGCGGCACCGGGCTTGCCGCGCTCATCGCGACCCACAACCTTGAACTTGCCGCGCGCATGGACCGCGTGCTGCATCTACAGGAGGGGCGGCTGGTCTGAACCGCCGCGCGCGGTCAGAGCAGCGGCAGCCCGTTACCGTCAAGGAAATGGGCCACCGCCGCACATAACGCCTCGGACCGGCCCGGTTCCTGCGCCCCCTGCGCGAAGCTGTCGGCCAGTTCGACCCCGATGAAGAAGGGCAGAAG